>JBGPLJ010000200.1:0-6912 GCA_041486385.1 Steroidobacteraceae bacterium | reverse complement strand
GCGCTGGCGGCCTACCTGGCACTCGCGCCCCGTCCCGTCGGCCGCACTTACCTTTGTAAATTGCTGTGGGACGAACCCAGTGACCCGCGCGGTGAACTGCGCTGGAGCCTCAGCAAGATGCGCGGCGTGCTAGACGAACCCGGCCGGCAACGCGTGGCAACGTCGGGAGATCTGGTTTCACTCGATCTCGCCGATTGCTTCGTCGACGTGCTGCAGATCGCAAAGGCGACCAAAAGCGGCATCGAGAAGCTCGCCCCGGACGCTTTGCGATCGCTCGCAGATTTTTTCGCAGGCACCTTTCTCGACGGCCTCGAGATGGAAAGCAGTCCGCAGTTCAACGCCTGGGTCGTCGCCCAGCGTCGCCGCGTTCATGCCTGCTACACCGCGATCCTTCAGCAACTCGTGCGCAGCCTTGCGCCTGACTCCGAGGAAATCTTCGGATTTCTCGATCAGTGGCTCGAGCACGCTGCGCTCGATCAGCGCGCGCACGAGATTCTTCTGCGAACGCTCGCGCGGCGCGGCCGCATTCGCGAAGGCGAAGAGCATCTCGCGACTGCGGTCCGGCTCTTCGAAGCGGGTGGCCTCCATGCCGCGCCCCTTCGCGCCGCCTGGTGGGACGCGCGCCATCAGCCTGCACATCACGTTCGTTAGTTCGGTTTAGGGCCATTTCCGGCTCCCGAGAGCGTCATATCGGGAGTCATATTGCTGAGTTCTATAGCGTAGAGAACGGGTTGGCATGAGTGCCCCCGTCCTTTTCGTTTGGAGGCCAGCGATGAGGAGATGGGACCGGATAGTGGATTGCTATCCGGAGGTGTGGGGCGATCCAGCGGATCGATGCGGATCTGATCGCGTGTTACGTCACGAGCTGTTCGAGTTTTCTAACTGAGTCGACGGTTTGGACTTGACCCGTTTCAGTGGACGGTTTGTTAACTCATTTCCACGTGATGTTGCGAGCTGATCCTCCTCTCGAAGTTGTTCGGCGACAAGCGGCCGATGCCGGAGTGGCGTCGATGCGGGTTGTACCACCCTTCTATCCACTCAAAGATCGCCAAGCGCGCCTCGGCGTGCGTCTTGAACGTGCGACGGTTGAGCACCTCACGCTCCAGAGTGGCGAAGAAGCTCTCGGCCATGGCGTTGTCGTAGGCGTCACCGACCGTTCCCATCGATGGTACGACGTTCATCTGGTGGCAGCGCTTGCCGAAGCCGTAGCTCGTGTATTGGCAACCGTGATCGCTGTGATGGATGACGCTCTTCGGTCGTCGCTGTGTGATTGCCGCGTTGAGCGCCGCTAGCACGAGTTCGGTGCGCAAATGACTCTCGATTGCCCAGCCGACCACCTTGCGCGAGAACACGTCGAGCACGATCGCCAGATACAGAAAACCCGCCCAGGTGGGGATGTAGGTGACGTCAGCCACCCACAACTGATCGGCGGCAGTGGCACGGAAGCGCCGGTTCACGAGATCGGTGCGGATCACAGCGCCCGTATCACTCACCGTGGTGCGCACAAATGCCTTCGGCATCACGCCCCTGAGGCCCGCTTCACGCATCAACCGCGCCACGCGCTTGCAGCCTACGCGCACGCCGTGCTCCTCTCGCAGCTCCACATGGATGTTAGGCGCGCCGTAGCAGCCACGAGACTTGCGATGGATCGCATGGATGCGCGCGAGCAATGCAATATCGACGCGCCGTCGCGGCGACATCGGCCGCTCGTCCCACGCGTAAAACCCACTGGCAGATACTCGAAGCAATCGGCACATCACCCGTACCGCATAGGTGGCCTGGTTCGCCTTCACGAATCCGAAGAGCGCTTCGGTGTCGCGGGCTTCTCGTTCGCAAACCAGGCCGCGGCTTTTGACAGGATGTCGCGTTCTTCCCTCAATCGCCGGTTCTCGCGTCGCAGCTGCATCAGCTCCTCGCGCTCGGCGGTGGTCAGACCGCCATCGCCCTTGCCGGCATCACGCGCCGCTTGCCTGACCCAATGGCCAATCGTCCACGCAGACAGGTTGAACTCCTGTGCCAGCTGGTTCGGAACCCGGCCCGCTCGCACCAAATCGACCATCTGCTGCCGAAACTCCGGCGTGTACTTCGTTCCCTTCTTGCCCATCGTAGACTCCTTCGTTTACAACACTGAAGAGTCCACCAAAACGGGTCAAGTCCACTCGTCTTGCTTCTCGACATCACCAAACCACAAGAAGGATTGATCACTCGCGGCGAACTTCTAGCTCCAATGCTGGCCCATTTGATGGTGGCGCCTGTTCCGTACAGTACTTACACGCTGATCCTTCAGATCGCCAGCCTCTGAAGATGCATTTGCGTCAGGCAACTCGGTCGACAGGTGCCAGGTATTTACGCCATCATCCCAGCGCGCATAAAGTGGTTCGCGCCACAATAAAGAACCCGGCTCGGTGCCTTCATGCAACACAAAAACTTCAAATACTACGACTTGATTTTGGGCGCCTACGTTTGCGTGCTGCTCTGCGCGAATCTCATCGGGCCCGCGAAAGTGTCGACGTTGCAGTTGCCGGTAATCGGTTCAGTGACATTCATGGCCGGCGTCCTGTTCTTTCCGATCTCTTATTTCTTCGGGGATGTGCTGACAGAAGTCTATGGCTATGCGCTTGACCGTCGAGTGGTCTGGAGTGGTTTTGCAGCATTACTGTTCGCGTCCTTTATGGCATTCGTCATCGTCCATCTGCCGCCGGCAGACTTCTGGCGCGACAAGCAGCCCGCCGTGGAAGCAATTTTCGGCAACACGCCGCGCATCATTGCGGCATCAATGATCGCATTCTGGTCTGGCTCATTCGTTAACAGCTATGTACTGGCGAAAATGAAAGTATGGACCCAGGGACGCTGGCTATGGACTAGAACGATCGGCTCGACGGTGTGCGGTGAGCTGGTCGATTCGGCTCTTTTCTATACGATCGCCTTCGTCGGATCGTGGACGACCCAGCAACTGCTCACCGTCATGACGACTCAGTATGTGTTGAAGTCATTGTGGGAAGTCGTGATGACGCCGGCCACTTACAAGCTCGTTGGATTCCTCAAGCGCGCGGAGCGCGAGGATCACTATGACCGCCATACGAATTTCACGCCGTTTTCGCTTAAGACCTGAGCGCATCATTGACGCTTGGAGTGCTTTAGCTTAGTGATCTCCCGTGCTGGATGATTTGAAAGAATCCGATGTCATTTCATGACAGGGTCGCTCAGCGCGCGTTCCTTGGTGGGAGGACGTCTCAACAATTTTATACTGCAGCTCGAAATTACGGGCACGCCGCTTGGCTCTATTTGGTTGCGACAGCAACCGTGTGGTGGGCGATCAATTGGAAGTGGGCGTTGATTCCATTCGCGTGGCTAGCAACCACATTGGTCATCGCCACCGCCTCGCGCTTGAACCCTTGTGTATATCTCTTGCGACTCGACGTGACACCTCCCAGCCCATTATCGGCTTTCCAAATGTGTCCGTGAAATCAGGGCGAAACCCGTCACGATCCGATGGCCTTAGGGACGTATAGGTTGATTCCCTTCCGATCAGGGAAGCCCGAGTGAATCGCGCCTTGGCAGCGCGTAGCCGCAGCTCGCTCCCCAAATTCCCCCGATCGTCGCAACGACCCCACGCGACGCGCTGAGTCCGGCACTCTATGGCCGACTTGAACGCCTACTCCACCTCATCTTGTATAGCTCGTATGCCGGCATGGCTCGACGACGATCGGCGCCCGTTGGAGTGGAACGGCCCCGTTGATCGACTCTTTACCTCCTTTCCCGACTCGGCTTTGGATCGGCCGATCATCGATCACTTCGAGCACGCGGCTCGCCTGCATCGAGACCGGATCGCGATCAGGAATACAGAAACAGCTCTAACGTTCGGCGAACTGTGGGACGGCGTCTGCGGACTGGCTGAAACCCTGGCCGCCGACAGCAAAGCGGAAGATCTGATCGGCATTCTGTTGCCGACAGGTCCGATGTTTGCTCTCGCGATGTTCGCGTGCCTTGCGGCGGGACGCCCGTTTGTCGCACTCGATACGAACTATCCGGGAGACTGGCTGGGTCACGTGCTGAAGGATGCGCGGCCGACGCTGATCATCACAGGAGAAGATGGCCTTCGAGGCGTCGAGACTCGCGTGCCAACGATGCGGGTCATTCAACTGACGGGTTTGCCAAAGTCTGCGCAAGAGGGCTGGCGCCCAGCGAGACTGGGCCTGGATGAACCCGCCTGCGTGCTGTTCACCTCCGGGAGCACCGGCAGGCCAAAAGGCATCGTCAATAGTCAGAGAAATCTCTTGCAGCGCGTGGCTCAATCTATCAACGCCGCGCACATCAATGCCGAGGACAGATTTCTGACGCTCGCGTCGCCCTGCACGATCGTCGGCGTGCGTGACGTCATGACGGCACTGCTGGCCGGGGCAAGCATTCACCTCCTCGATCCGCAGCGCGCCGGCGCGCGCGAGATCTTGAATGTGATCCGCGCAGAGGCCATCACGATCCTGTTCGCTTTTCCGGCTCTCTTGAGATCGGTCGTCGCCGCCCGCGCAGAACACGCGGAGGTCACCCTTCGGCTGGTTCGTGTGGGCGGTGACACGACGCTTTGGAGCGACATCGACTTGCTGCGCTCCTGGCTCGCGCCGGGGGCGGACATCCAATTGATCTACGCTGCCACAGAAGCGCCGATGCTGCAGTGGTTCGTCGACGACTCTCGCCGGGGCAAAGATGCCCGCATTCCCATTGGATATCCGCTCCCGGGCAACCGCCTCGCAGTAGTCGACGAGGATGGCCGCGCAACGCAGCCGGGCGAAGTCGGCGAGCTCATTGTCGCAAGCCCCTACGTGTGGTTGGGACGTTGGGCGGATGGACGTTGCGCGGACGAGAGCGTTGAAACGTGTGGCGTGCGCGCATGTCGACTCTTTCGAACGGGAGACCTCGTGCGCCAGAGGCCGGACGGGCTGCTGGAGCGAGTAGGACGCAAGGACAGGCAAGTCAAGATACGCGGCGTGCGCGTCGATCTCGAAGGCGTGGAAGCCTCTCTTCGCGAGCACCCTTTTGTACGAGATGTGGCTGCGCTGGCGCGAACGAGCAGCGTCAACGGCACGATGACGCTCGTCGCGTATGTGAGCCCGCACGATGAAGCGCCCGCCGGGCTGGTTGAGGATTTGAGAGAGTTGATGCGCTCGGCGCCGCCGCCGATGCGCCCAGCGCGCTTCTATCTCGCACATGAGATTCCCCGCCTGCCGAGCTCGAAGCTGGACGTTCGCGCGCTCATTGCGCTCGATGACGCCAACGTTCAGAGAGAACGGGCCAGATCGGCTGATAAGGCAGATCTCGCTCCCATGGTTGGCGATCGCATCGCGCAGACGGTAGCGCGCGCCTGGCAAGACGTGCTGCTCGCGCCGGTTGGCGGGCCTGACGACGACTTCTTCGACGCGGGTGGCGATTCGCTGAAAGCGATCACGTTTGCGATGGAGCTCGAACGCTCGCTGGGCGTGGAGCTGTCACCGACTCTGATCTACGAGGCGCCGAGATTTGGTGCGTTTTGCGAGGTGCTGAGAGAGTGCGGCGCGCCTCGCTACGACGCGCTCGTCCCCTTGAAGGCGGGCGCAGGCTTGCCCCCGGTCTTCTTCATCCATGGCGTCGGTGGGAACGTCGTTGAAATCCTGCCTACGGCCCGCCGCATGACCTACCCAGGCGCGGTCATCGGCATTCGGGCGCGCGGTCTTGTACGCGGGGAAGCGCCACATTCGAGCGTGGAGGCGATGGCCGCGGACTATCTGAGAGAGATCAAGGCGCGCCAGCCGCACGGCCCCTATTACTTGTGCGGCTATTCCTTCGGCGGCCTCGTGGCCTTTGAGATCGCGCGGCGGCTTTCGGAATCGGGAAACGAAATCGGCTTGGTCGGCCTTTTCGATACGATGATGAGTCCACTGAGATGGCCGCTGCGGGCCTGGCTCACCATCGTCGGCCGGCGTATTGCCCGCTTACCCGGAAACTTGCGCGCGGCACTGCTGCGCGCGAGGCTAGCCGCCCCTTCCGCATCGATGCATGAGGACAACGTGTCGCTGTCTGGCTTGCCGAGCGCCTTGCCCACAAGCGTTGTCAGAGTAGCCGCGAGTGCCCTCATCGCGTCGGCAAGATATCGCGCCGGGTTTTATCGCGGGCAGCTCACTCTGTTCACGCCTGTGGGCCGCGAGCCTGGCCATCCTTCTCTCGAAGCCATTTGGCGCAAGCACGCTCGCGCGCTCTCGATTGTCGAGACCAAAGGCGACCACTCAACAATGTTGTCCGCGCCCAACGCAGACTCTACCGCCGCATCGTTGACGCGCTGCCTGCCCGTGCCAATTGTTCGCGACTAGATTCTCGTCCTTCGCCTGGGCGCGGGCGCCTCTGCGTGACGCTAACCGCCGCGCCGCGTTGCGTGAAATCGAATGGTTGATGACCGCCACATCAGTGGACGGACTTCGTTTTGAAGCGGGACGGGCGCTGGCAGGTCGTTTCATCCCAGCTGACTCGCGTGGACGAAGGGAAACCGTGAAGTCAATGCGCACGCACGCGTGGCTAACCTATTGATCGGCGGTCGTCGCAGGTTCATCAAGTCCTGTCACCTCCACTAACCTGATCAATGAGTTACAGCTCCTTCCTCGACGATCTGTCGTCTGAAAATGACCGCGCAAGTGATTCCTTCGCCATTGGCGCCGCGTGCCCACCACTCTCTATATAGGTGCGGCCGTACCCATTTGGTTGAACAACATGGGCGGCTGGCACGACGTTCCCCTATTCGCTAATCTGATGCGCGTCGAGGGCGGCGCGAGCAATACGAAATTGCTAACAAGCTCGCGCTACACGGCTACTGGTGACATAACCAGTCGGTGATCGCACATGGACAGCCAGCCATCGGGACTGGTGACACAATTGCTGCTGGAATGG
>JBGPLJ010000199.1:0-6939 GCA_041486385.1 Steroidobacteraceae bacterium | reverse complement strand
TAGTGCATCAGCGCCCACGATTGCGCATAGAAGGCAGGCGTTACACTGTGGCTGCGGTATGCGGGCGACGTTCTCTTGATCGCGAAAACCGTCTGCAGCGGCAGCCACGCGCTCTGATCGATGGTGATCCAACGATCGACGGGAACTTTGCCGATCATCACGTCCGTGTCGGTAAACTGCACGGTGCTGAGGACTTCGGCGAGCCCCTCGTCGAACCACGCCGGATAGTCGTACTTGCTGTTATTGTGGATCGCATAGTGCGTGTACTCATGGAACACGATGCGGTACATATCCGCTCCGAAACTTTGCGCGTCGAGCACCATGTCGTTGGCATAGTTTCCAGGATAGAACACTCCTCCTGATTCCTTCCACGGGCTCGCGTACTGGTCCCAGTCCCGTGCGGATAGCGCATAGATGCGCGTTGGCACTCTCGGGGTCAGGTCTTGAACATTCGTGAAGAGCGCGATGACGGCCTGGAAGTTCGCGATATCGAGCGCGATCCGGCGCGTCTTGGCTTCGCTCAGGTCGCTCACGACGACATAACCCGGCGTCGTGAGCTCGACGAATTCGCGCTCGCGCGCACTCGCGGGTGTCAGGAGACACAGAGCCGCGACGCACGTGTACCAGACGAGCGCAGGCACAGGCGCCGGGTATCTCATTATCATTATTCCTTCCCCTTCCCTGCCGTGGACACCAGCCATGGCATCGCGCGCCGGCCATGGTGTTCCAGGAACGCAGTGCCCCGCAAGTCAGAGCCGCCTGGGCGTGAGACAATGACGCGGACTATTCAAGGGAAATCGATGAGCACAGAGACCAGCACGCCGCAATCAGCCGGCCCGCCCGCCGGCCGACCCCAGCGTCCTCCGCCCAAAGCAGTGGAGGTCAAACGAGTCGAGCGCTTGTCACCGCACATGGTGAATGTGACGTTCACTGGTCCCGAACTTGCGGCGTTCGGTTGGAACGGTCCCGCCGCTCACATCAAGGTGATATTCGCGAGTGAGCCTGCGACGGTGCCGGGTGAGAGCCCGCGCCGTCTCATGCGCACCTATACGCCGCGCCGCTTCGACCGCGCCGCGCTCGAGCTCGACGTCGAATTCGTTATCCATGGCGATGGGCCTGCGTCGACCTGGGCGTCGCAGGCGGAGCCCGGGCAGCGCCTCATGATCGGCGGACCGGGACGCAACTACGTCGTTGATGAAGACGCGGATTGGTTCCTGCTGATGGGCGATGACAGCGCGCTCCCCGCGCTCTGCACCATCCTCGATGTGCTGCCCGCATCGGTCCGCGCGCTTGTCTATGTCGAAGTGATTGATCGACACGAAGAACGAAAACTTGCCACGCAAGCGAACGCGCAGGTCACCTGGCTGCATCGAGGCGCTGACAACGCGTCTGCTGGTCAACTGCTTGAACAGTCGCTGCGAACGCTCAAGCTTCCAGCGGGAGAAGGACGCGTATATGTCGCGTGTGAAGCGGGCGCAATGCGCAGAATGCGCCGGCACCTCCTCACTGAGCGCGGACTCGATCGCGGGAAGATGGTGACGCGCGGCTACTGGAAGCTCGGCGCGACGGATCATCCGGATCGCGACTACGGCGAAGACGCGGTGTAACTGGGCCCGGTAGGATTCGAACCTACGACCAAGGGATTCACTGTATCCGGCCGTTTCCGGCTGGAGTGGACTATCTCTTCACCTCGATGCCGAGGTGCGGGACGCTCTAGCCTGTTATCAAGAGCACTCAAGCTCTCAGGTAGTCTCTGCACCTTCCGGCGGTGTACCGCCGGCTTGGCTCAGGATTGCCATGGGCGCTCGACTGCTCGAGGGGCCCGAAGGTTTCCCTGAATTCATCCCGTCCACTTCGCACCTCACGATGCGAAGGCACCTTTTCGATGAGTCCCCTGCACTAACCGCTGTGCTACAGGCCCACACCACAAAATTGTATCAACGGGCGCGTCGGGGGACTAAGAATTCTTCCCCGAAGCTCACTTGACGGGCGCCGCCGCGGCCAGCGCCTTCAAATCCACTCGATACTGCACGCTGCCATCCTTGTGCGTGTCGGCGATGAGCGGCAGCTTCTGGCCAGGCACGGCGGCGGTCGGGCCTGCGTAGATGCGGGCCCTGTCGCCGTTGTCGAGTGCGATCAAAGCGATCGGCTTTCGATACTCGAGCACGGTGCCGGTCGTGGGATGCGAGTTCACCACGGCGCCGGGGTCCCGAAAAACGAACCACGCGAGTATCGGCACAATCACGATGCCGGCCGCAATGATGCGCGCCAGACCATGGCCCCGCGTAAAGCCATCGATCGGCCGCGCGCGAGTTTTGACATTCGCCTCGCGCACGCGCTGGCGTTTGCTCATTCGCCATCCCAGTAGTCCACCGGGACACCCGTCTTTCCTATGAAATGAAACACTCTGGGCTTGCCGTCGGCGTCGGGCGGCAGATCGACGCGCACGCCGAGCTTGCCGGAATTCGGATAGTCGACGACTTCAGGCGACTGCATCGTGCTGACGCTGAGGTACTTGAGCTCATCTGTCGGAGAGGTATTGACGATCTGGTGCGCCGTCTCGGGGCCGCCGGGCGGACAAGCAATCACATCGCCCTTGCGGATCGCGTGGTGTTCCTTGCCGATCCGAAGTTCTCCCACGCCTTCCAGCACGAAAAACATTTCTTCATTCGCGCGGTGGTTGTGCATGGGGAATGCGCGCTTGCCCGGCGGAACGATCGTCACGTTGTAGCCGAGCTTCTGCGCGCCGATCTTCGGCCCCATAAAGCCAAGGCGCGCGGCATATTCCTTGCCGTTGCCCCAGTTCATGTACTCGAGGCTGTCGATATTGATGATCGGGCGAGTCATTGCTGCAACCACGCCTCGATCTCGGCCCGGTGCGCCGTATCGTGCTCGAGCATCATGACCGGAATGTCGCACAGATGGACGGTGCCCACGCCCTCCTGCTTTCCATCGCGATCCCACTCCTCTGCTCGAATAGTTTCAATGAGCGCGATGCTTGCCGCGCGCGCGGCGCGGAACTCGGCGAGTGCCTCGGAGAGCGACTTGCCGCGGTAGTTGCGCTCTCCCGCAATCGCGCTGCCATCGAAATCCGGCAGCATCGGTTTTTGCTCGCGGCGGATGCGTTGCATGCGCTCGGCAAACCCTTCGCGTTCGAGATCGGCCAGGTGCCAGCATTGTTCGACGGGCGAAAACCCGTTATCGGGCCCCGGCCGCGTGGCATCTTCGCGTGACAGTTGTGCGAACCGGCTGTCGAGATACTCGGGCATGGCACCGAGATTGGTCAGCAGCTCGGCCCGGCCGGCCGAGTTCATCAACGTGTACTTCACCGTACCTCTCCTCAGCCCAGTGTGGCTTTGAGCTCCGCATCCTTCGCGCGGCCGCGGATCATGGCAGGACGCTCGTTGACGCGCGCGATGTAGTTCTGAATCACCGGCAGTTCCGGCACCAGTTTGAACAGGGTCGTCCAGGTGAGGGCGGTGCCCCAGAGCACGTCGGCAGCGCTGAACTTGCTGCCAAGCAGATAGGGGCCCTGCCCCAGCTGATCCGTGAGCGTCTTCAGCATCGTGTCGTAGTCACCATAGGGCGACATGGATTGAGGTGCCGCGGTGTGCTTCTGCGCCCGGTCGATAAGCGCGGGTTCGAAGCACGAGCCGAAGAAAATCATCCACCGCAGATACGGTCCACGCAGTGCGTCCCCTATCGCCGGAGCGAGTCCGGCTTCCGGGTAGAGATCCGCCAGATACATAAACACAGCGGCCTGCTCGGTGATGAGCGCGCCGTTGTGAACCACCGCCGGCACCTTGCCCATGGGATTGATGGCCAGATACTTCGCCGAGCGCTGTTCATTCCCCTTCAGGTTGACCAGCTGCAGGTCGTAGGACACGCCCAGCTCTTCGAGCAAGAGCAGCGCGCCGGTCGAACGCGTACTCGGCGCGTGATAAAGAGTGACTTTGGTTTTCGCATTCATGGGGAAAGGATAAAGCCTCAGCGTCAAATGGCCAACACGAGTACGCCCGCACCCACCATCAGAATACCGACCCACTCACGCACCGACGGGTGCGCGCGGAGAATCCCGCGCACTACGGACTTCAACCAGTGTGTGGCGGCACGGCAGGCGGCGGCGCAGTGGGCGGCGTAGTGGGTTGCGGCGCGTCGGGATTGAGCTGCTGCAGCTTCTTGGCGTCAATGTGGTTTTGGAGGCCCGCCATCGCCTTCTGAACCTCGGGGTTCGCAAAGAGCTCGCGAGCAGCGACCTGTCCAAAGACCGAAAAGCTCGTTTCCACGGTGGTCGAGCCTTCGTACTTCATGGCCTTCGTTGCCTGTTCCCTGCAAGTCTCGGTGAGGAGTTTCATGAGCAGCGCACCCAGTGCCGCGTTGGATTTCTCCAGATCATCCGCCGAGACCTGCACCATTGAATGAACTGCCGGATGCGCCGAAAGCGCGGCAAACATCCAGCGAATGAGCACGACGTGGTCCTCCGTCGTCGTTGATTCGACCAGGCACTTCGACAAGTCATCGGTGTAGGGTCCGGCATGCACGGCGCTCGAAAGGAGCGCGAGCAGCACGACTGCGATCTTCTTCCCGTGCTTCACATTTCCTCCTACGGTTTCAGGGCTGACACGTGGTCAGTAACACTATAGATCCGCATCCGCTTGCCGGCCGCCACGAGCGTTGTGCTGTCGGGGGAAAAAGCGAGATCGACACCGCGAAAGTATTCGGCGTACGCAGCCAGATCGTCGATCGGCACCGATGCCACTTCCCGGCCATCATCCAGACTCCAGACTCGCAGGTCGCTGCGCGACATCGCAAGCGGCGCCGGTATCGGAGTCACCAGCAGAGCCTCCGACAAATTGAGCAGAGCGACCGCAAGATGCCGGCCATCAGGCGCAAGCGCTACGCCTTCACTGCGAATGATCGGCGCGCCTCTGGCAATGCCGAAGTCCGTACCCTCGAGCGCAACCTCGTGTCCCAGGCCAAGATCCCACACGCGGATCACGTAGCCCATTCCCCTGTTGCACACGAGCACGACCCGGCGCCCGTCGCTCGATAGCGCGTAGACCGGTTGAAGTCTCGCCGCGCACTCGCCAGGCACTTGCTGGCCATGGCTCTTGGTTCTATCCCAGATATAGGTTGTCCCAAACCCAAGACTCTTCTGGCGAACACGCAGGACGGCGATCCGGCCATCGGCTGAGCGGCTTGCAACGTCATTGCCCGTGAGTGATCGGGCGCTCTCAAGACTCATCAGCTCCCGCCAGAACGCGGGTGACGGAATACTCTCCAGCCGGCCCCAGCCGCGGGCGCCCCAACGTTGCGTCACGCCGTCCCAGCACAGCATCGAGAATTCGGTTTCATCGGCGGAAAAGTGACTCTCCAGAATCGCCGAGCTCCGATATCCCGGACTGATCGCCCAGCGTCGTGCCCACAGCCATCCGCCTTCGGGTTTGACGGTCTCGACGGCATCGCAGGCAAGATCGGGAATCGTCTGGCCGGTCTCGAGGTTCCAGACCTCGGCCCGCTGAATATCGTCGCGGACGGCTTCCGGCGAGTCGACGTCGACCCGGGAAGGCAACGGCTTCCCGTCGAGGTAATCGGCAACCCATCCCGGGTAGGCCTCGATGACAAGAAAATGACCGCCCGGCGAGAAGCTCAATCGGCGCGGCCGACGCGTCGGCTTGAGGCTGTTCACTTGCGTCAGATCGGAACTGCGGAAGATCGAGACGCGATTGCCGCCCGAGTCGTATGCAGCGATCAATGCGCCGCTCGTGTCGAAGACCGGCGCTGAAAACGTGCCGGACTTCTCCGACTCGCTTCCTTCGACTGCGGCGCGACGCTCTTCGCGCGGATGCAGCGGAACAGTCGACACGGGAACGGGCACGCAACCCGTAACTACCGAACAGGCGCACAGAACCGCGGCGTAATTTCTTGCGGCTTCCGGGATCAACGCCTCAATCTCCGCTGGCTCTTGATCCGCTGCATCATTGAGAGCAGCGCACCTGTCACTTTTCGATGGTGACGACGTGAGCCTGTATCTTACCGTCCACAGTCCCTGACCCGAACCGCTGGGCGATTGCCTTCGCCGCAATGTCGGTCGCTTCCCCAAGCCGCGACGCGTCGCGCGCCTCGATCTCGTTCCGTAGCGGTGTCCCCTGGCAGTATGCGATCGCTGGGATCCGGGGCGATGCTGCGCGACTGCGCGCCGCAACTGTGCTGATGTCAGCTGACGCGGCGAATCCACCGCTTTTTAGATCTCGCTCTATGGTGGAACTGTCGTGATAGCCGTGCGGCGTGCGCGCCATGAAGCGCGGCGGGTTCTCGGGAAACAGCGACTCGAGTGCCGTCGTCACCATATCAGCGAATTCGTTTTCCTCGATTCGGTCCCACGCATTAAAGATGAAGACTCCTCCCGGGCTGAGCACTCGACGCGCCTCCGAAAAAGCCTTTGCTTTATCGGGGAAGAACATGACGCCGAACTGGCAGACCACCGCGTCAAACGTTTCATCTGCGAAGGGCAGTTGCATCGCATCTGCCTGACGCCACTCCACGGGGCGTGTCGTCCCGACCGCTTTTGCGTGATTTAGCATCGGCTGGTTCAGATCCGTGGCGACGATAGAAACACTCTCAGGCAGCGTGGATGCCAGCGCACGAGTTACAACACCCGTGCCGGCGGCAATCTCGAGTACGCGAGCAGGAGATCTCGGAGCCAGCCGTTTGACCAGGTCCACCGCGTAGGGCTCGAAGATCAGGGGAACCAGATGCGTTTCGTAAAGCTTCGGAATTGAGCCCACGAAGACTTGATCGACAATAAGACTGCTCATCAAGTACACCTGTCCTTAGCAACGCCACTCTTATTCGCTTGGTTATTTCTTGGATCGTCGCGTGCGAACCTGCACGGCGGCCAGCAAGCCGATGGCCGTAACCGCCGCGAAGACTGCGCCC
>JBGPLJ010000198.1:0-6951 GCA_041486385.1 Steroidobacteraceae bacterium | reverse complement strand
TGTCCGGCACACGTTCGAGGAGTTCAGCTCGGGAAAGCGGCCGCTGCCGAAGAAGATGAAACCCAAGTTCGAACAATTGAGCCCGGATGACATTGACGCTTTGGTCAACTACTTCGGAAGTTTCAAATAAAATCAGTCGAGAGTATCGACGGCGGCGCAGCGCTGCGCGTCGTCGAATGCGGCTGGGGAGGGAATGCGCATGTCGAATTCGCCTGACAAAGAAGGGTCGGAACAACAGCGGCATTTCCTGTGGCGCAAGCCGCGTAAGTGGTACACGTTCTGGATTCCACTCGGCGGCATTTTGATGTTTGTCGCCGGCATTGTTTTCTGGGGCGGATTCCACACGGTCCTGGAGTGGACCAACACCGAGACCTTCTGCATCTCGTGTCACGAAATGCGGGACAACGTGTATCCGGAATACAAGGAGACGATCCACTACAAGAATCGCACGGGCGTCCGGGCAACCTGTCCCGACTGTCACGTGCCGAAGCCCTGGATCTACAAGATCCGCCGCAAGATTCAGGCGTCAAACGAGGTGTTCCACAAATTGGCCGGCACCATCGACACCCGGGAGAAATTCGAAAGCCATCGTCTGGAGCTCGCCGAAAGCGTATGGGCGACCATGAAGTCAACGGATTCGCGCGAATGCCGCAACTGCCACGCGTTTGAATACATGGATCTCGAGGTGCAGGACAAGAGTGCACAAAAGAAACACACGCTGGACTACATTCGCCAGAGTGGGAAGACGTGCATCGATTGTCACAAGGGAATTGCGCACCACCTGCCGAAGGGCTACGAGTAAGGCGCTCGACGGAACCCGTCCATAAGATCCCGGGTTGCGGCTGCCCTCAAATGCCGCATAAGATCGCCCCGTCAGCGGGCGTAGTTCAATGGTAGAACTGTAGCTTCCCAAGCTACTAACGTGGGTTCGATTCCCATCGCCCGCTCCATAACAGACCCACTCAAGATCGATACGAACAAGAGGGGAGCGAAATGGCACTCGTCGAATGGTCCATGCAGGGTACGGAATTCAGCAACTGTAATTGCGATGTCGGCTGTCCGTGTCAGTTCAATGCACTGCCGTCGCACGGCAATTGCCGCGCTCTCACGTTCGTGCAGATCGACAAAGGTCGCTTCGGCGACGTCAAGCTCGATGGGCTGCGCTGGGGAATCCTCGGCATGTGGCCGGGACCGATCCATCTCGGCAACGGCACGTTTCAAGTGATCGTCGACGAGCGCGGCGACGCCAAGCAGCGTGCAGCGATCGATGCGATTGCACACGGGCGCGAGACGGAACCCGGTACGCTCATCTGGCAGGTGTTTGCGGCGATGATCAGCAACAACCTGCCGACGCTCTTCAAGCGCATCGATCTTGCGATCGATGTCGAGCGCGGTACGGCGAAGCTCGCGGTGCCGGGATTGGTCGACGGGAGCTCGAGTCCGATTGCCAATCCGGTCACGGGCGCGCCGCATCGCGTACACGTGAAACTGCCAACGGGCTTTGAGTTCACGGACGCCGAGTTCACGGCTGGCAAGGCGAAAGCTTCCGGCACCATCGAACTCAGCTTCGACAACACGCATGCGCACCTCGCTCGCATCCATTGGAGCACGCACGGCGTCGTGCACTGACGGTTACCCGTCGTGAGCGAGCGCAGCGCGCTCGAAAAGGCGCTCATCCGCGATCGCTGGGTGATCGGCGCGGCATTGATTGTCGCCGTCGGCCTCTCCTGGACGTGGATTGTCCCGATGGCGCGCGACATGTATGGCGAGATGCGCGGCAGCGCTGCGTGGATGATGCCGCCCGCCTGGGATGCGTGGCATGACTTGCTGCTCTTCGCGATGTGGCTCGTCATGATGGCCGGCATGATGTTGCCGTCGGCGGCGCCGACGTTTCTTCTTTACGCTCAGGTCCTGCGCCGCAGTCCCGACGCGCAACCGCTGATGCCGCGGGTCTATGCCTTCGCCGCCGGCTATCTCGCGATCTGGACGGCCTTCAGCCTGCTCGCCACCGTTCTTCAGCGATTGCTCGCAGAGCTGCTCGTGTTGTCACCGATGATGGACATCAGGAGTCCGGTCCTTGGCGGGGTACTGCTCGCGACGGCGGGCCTCTACCAGCTCACGCCGTTCAAACGATCGTGTCTTCAGTCATGCCGTTCGCCGGCGGCGTTCATCGCGGGTCACTGGCGCCGCGGGCAGGCCGGTGCCCTGCGCATGGGGCTCGAGCACGGTCTCATGTGTCTCGGCTGCTGCTGGCTGTTGATGCTGCTGCTCTTCGTCGGTGGAGTCATGAATCTCGTCTGGATCGCAGCCATCACGGTCTTCGTGCTCCTCGAGAAGCTGCTGCCCGCCGGTCGATTCACCAGCCGGTTGAGCGGCGTGCTGCTGATCGCCGGCGGCATCTGGAGTGCGATCACGCCGCTTCTGCAGTGATCGTGACAGCAAAAGCGTGAGGCAATCCTCAGTCGCGCGCTTGCGAGCCCGCTACCGCGCGCTTCCGACCTCAAGAAACCCGCGCCTTCACCGTTAACGAACAGAGCGCCGTGCTCCCCGGTTGGGCGCGCGGTCGTTCGTCAGTTGCGCATATACGAGGAGGCGCGAGTGCTCTCTCTCTTTCCGAGATCGCGCAAAGGTGGATTGCGCGGCGGCACACACGCCGACGCGGAGCACGTGTCACTGGCCGTCGTGCGGCGTGCCCATGGCCAGCGCCCGCGGCTCGAACACTGCGCCGTGGTCCCTCACGGGGTGGAAGCGACCGACAATCCTGCCCTCACAGCGACCGCGCGCTCCTTCGATTTCGGTCGGCTCGCGGTGACAGCGTCACTCAACTATGAGGACTACCAACTCATGCTGGTCGAGGCGCCGGATGTGCAGCCGGGCGAGCTGCGCGCCGCCGTTCGCTGGCGGCTGCGCGATGCACTCGATTTTCACATCGACGATGCGGTACTCGACGTCTTTGAGCTGCCCGCGCAGGAGCGCCGCGGTCAGGCCAAAATGATGTATGCAGTCGCTGCGCGCAGCGCGGCCGTCCAGCGCTGCTCCTCGATGATCGCGCCGATTGCACCGGGTCTCGACAGCATCGATATTCCGGAGCTGTGTCTGCGCAACATCAGTGCGTTGCTGCCGCAGGATCAGGCGGGCGTGGCGCTGCTCGTACTCGAACCGCGCCACGGTCAGCTCGTGCTGACGCGCCAGGGTGTGCTGCATCTTGCGCGCCGCTTCGATCTCGCCCGCGTGAGCGCGGAGGTGTCTGTCAACGGCGGCGATGCGATCGATGCCGCCGCGCTCGCTCTCGAGCTGCAGCGTTCGCTCGACTATTACGAAAGCACGCTCGGCCAGACCCCGATCAGCGATCTTGTGATCGCGCCGAACTCTCAGGGGGCGACGTCGCTGGCGGCCGATCTCGGGCGTGAAACGAATCTGCGTGTGCACCTGCTCGATCTCTCCGGCGTGCTCGATTGTCGCGAGTCGCTCAGCACCGATCTGCAACGCTCGTGTCTGTACGCGGTCGGCGCAGCGCTGCGTCACGACGCGCCGGTGCCTTGAAGGCCGGTCCCTTAAAAGCCATACAGCCATGCGTCAGCAGATCAATCTCTATCAGCCGATCTTCCGCGAACAGCGGCGCATCTTTTCTTCGCGCACGATCGCGTTGGCAATCGCCGTAATTTCGCTCGCTCTTGCGGCGCTCTGGGGCTACGGAACCTGGAAGGTCGGAAGGCTCGAACGCGAGGTGGCGCAGATTGCCCGTGAGGACAAGGCGCGGGCGACGAATCTTGCGAACGGCAGTGCCGCCTTTGCGGCGCAATCGAATCCCGCCGAGATCGAAGCACGCATCAGGGCCTTGAGCGAACAACTTGACCGTCAGGCGCGCGCGTTGAATGCGTTGCGGTCGGGCGCCGCGGGTTCGATCGAAGGCTTCGCGGCGCGTTTTGAAGCGCTCGCGCGCCGCCACGTCGATGGCCTGTGGCTCGAGCAACTCGCGTTTGGCGGCGGCGGCCACTCGATGTCGGTGTCCGGCTCCACCATCGATTCGCGCCTGGTGCCCCGGTATCTCGAGGAGCTTCAGGAGGAGCCGGCGCTCGCCGGCGCGCGCTTCGACAAGGTGGAGATCGCGGAGCCGAAGGACGCGGCGCTCCCGCTCACATTCCATCTGTCCAATTCAAAGCTGGATCGCTCACACGCAGCGGACGGCAAGTCATGAGCGTTGCCGCCTACGCCGACAATATCGCGAGCCGCGTCGATGCCATGACTCTGCGCGAACGTGCGCTGGTGTTCGTCGTGGTGTTCGGTTGCGTCGCGTTGCTCTGGGACCGCGCGCTGATGCAGCCACTTGCGCGGCGCCAGCTGGCCGCGCAGTCGGTTCTCGAAGCGCTGTCGCAGTCGGTGGATGGGACCAAGCCCGACGCGACGCTCGCGCTCGACGCCGCTTCGCAGCGCCTCAACGAAGCCGTTGAGCGTGAGCAGCTCGTGCGCACTCGCCTGAAAAGCGTGAATGCCGAACTCGGCGCGTCGGCTGCCGACATGCTGCCGCCCGAGCGCGTGGTGCGTGTGCTGCGCGACGTGCTGGCGGGTCAGACCGGTCTTGAACTCGTGAGCATGCGAAATCTTGCGCCGCTCCCGCTGGTGCCGCCCGATACGGCAACGGCTGTCGTAACCGGTCCATATCTGCACCCCGTCGAGATCGTGGTCGCGGGCGATTACCTGAGCGTGCTCGATTACCTGCATGCGCTCGAACGCCTCGAATGGCGCTTCTATTGGCGTGCGCTGGAACTGAAGGTCGACAAATTCCCGCGCAACGTCGTGCGCATCGAGATCGCAACGCTCGGTACGGACGCGGAGTGGCTCGGCGTTGGACCCGTAGATGCCGTCGCACAAGGCGGCGCGCGGTGATCCGGAAGACCTGCAAGCGCGGCGCCATCCTCGTGGCTGGAGTAATGGCTGCAAGCGCCATGCAGGCGGGTTCGCTTGCCGATCCGACGCAACCTTACGGCGCGAAGCGTGCTCGCGGCGCGCCCGTCATTGCGGCCGTCACTGTCAGCGCGGTGGTGAGCTCGACGACACGGCGCGTTGCAATCGTCAATGGCGTTGTCGTGCAGGCAGGTGGCCGGGTTGGCGACGCCACGATTGTCGAGGTTCTCGCGGACGGTGTGCGCTATCAGCGCCAGGGTAAGGAATACGTCTCTCGCATCGCTCCGCTCGCCGCGAAAGTGCGCGCATCCACTTCCAGGATCAAGGCCGGCCCAACGGTCGCCGCAAGCCAAGAGGTTTCGCCATGAGTATGCCCATGTGTATGGGGAGGGTACGACACCTGCGCTGGCTGTTGTTCGCCGTGGCGTACACGTTGAGCCTCGCGGCCGGAGCGAGCGCTGTCGCCGCACCCGTGGCTGATGAGGAGCGCTTCGATGTCGAAGTGAACGCGACGCCCGCGCAATCCTTCTTCAACGGTCTCGTCGAAGGCACTCACTACAACATTCTCGTGCACCCGGACGTGTCGGGACTCATCTCGCTCAAGATGCATCAGGTGACGATTGTCGAGGTGCTCGACGCGGTGAAGGAGCTCTATGGCTACGACTACCGCCGCGTCAGCACGGGCTACGTCGTGTTGCCAGCGACCGTCCAGACCCGCATTTTTCACGTCGACTATCTCGACATCGAACGGTCCGGAATTTCGCGCACCCGCGTCAGTTCCGGGCAGATCACCGACAGCGGCTCGCGCCGCGACAGCAACAGCGGCAGTAACTCGTCCGGCAACAGCGGCAGCATGGGTTCGGATCGTTCCGATCGCGGCGCGCAGGAAGTGACCGGAACCGCGATCCTTACGCAGTCGGTCAACAAGTTCTGGACCGAGCTCGACGCGAGCGTCAAGGCCATTGTGGGAACGCAGCCCGACCGCAGCGTCGTGCTCAACGCGGAGGCGGGCGTCATCGCCGTGCGCGCGACTCCGGCGGAATTGCGCGCCGTATCTGAGTATCTCGCGAGCGTCGAGCACACGATGACGCGTCAGGTGCTCCTTGAAGCCAAGATCATAGAAGTCGAGCTCTCGGACAGTTTCCAGGCGGGCATCAACTGGTCCGCCGTGTTGCGCGACGGCAGCCATACTTTCTTCGGCGGGCAGACGGCGCCGGCCAACTTTGACGACAATCCGCTCAAGTCGGGCATCAGCACCCCCGTCATCGTCGCGCCGGGGCAGCCCATCAGCGGCTTCACCGCTCAGCCCCTCGGCGGCGCCTTCATGCTGTCGCTTGATTTCCCGGATTTCAACGCGTTCATCGATCTGCTGCAGGCGCAGGGCAACACCCGCGTCCTGTCGAGTCCGCGCGTCGCGACCTTGAACAATCAGAAGGCGGTAATCAAGGCGGGCTCGGACGAATTCTTCGTCACCGATATCTCGAACAATACGGTCACCGGCACGGCCTCGACATCGAACAGCAACGTCGAGCTGACGCCGTTCTTCTCCGGCATCGCGCTCGACGTGACGCCGCAGATCTCCGAGGACGGCATGGTGACCCTGCACATCCACCCGACGGTGAGCGACGTGCGCGATCAGACCAAGACTATTACCGTGGGCAAGGACGTCAACACGCTCCCGCTCGCCTTCAGCGAAATACGTGAGAGCGACAGCATCGTGCGCGCGAGGTCCGGCCAGGTGATCGTCATCGGCGGCCTCATGCGCAATACGCGCAGGCGCCAGGATTTCCGCACGCCCTTCCTTGGAGCGATTCCCGGGCTCGGCAATCTCTTCAAGAGCCAGCGCAATCTCGACAAGAAGACCGAGCTGGTGATTCTGCTGCGGCCGCTCGTGGTCGATGACAAGCAGTGGGACTCCATCGCCGCCGCTGACACCAGGCGTGCGGAAGATCTCGCCAGGCAGGGCAAGGTCTCGGAGTAGGAGCGGACGTCGTGGAAGCGGCAACACGCAAGAAGAAAATTCGCCTGGGCGAGCTGCTGCTCGAG
>JBGPLJ010000197.1:0-6954 GCA_041486385.1 Steroidobacteraceae bacterium | reverse complement strand
CGTCGAACGCCGCCTGACTGCTAACAAAGGCACGGATAGCAGTAGGGTCAGAGACATCGAGCGTGTGAGCACTGATGTTTGCTTGACCCGCTGCCAGCGATTCCAGCGCACCGGCATCGATGTCGGTAGCAACTATGTGCGCACCCTCCCGGGCACAGGCCAATGCACTCTCTCGGCCGATGCCAGCGCCAGCGGCTGTAATCAACATGCGCTTCGCGGCCAGACGTCCACTCATCTCTTTGACTCCAACAAATAGAAGGCGCTGGCGTTTGCGCCGAACACCGCAGCCTCATGCCCGGGTGCATGGCGTCCGACGAGTTCGCGTGCCAACGCGAGCCATCGACCGTAATCGGAGACGCCGTTTAGAACTGGCCAGTCGCTGCCCCACAACACCCGCGTCGAACCAAAGCAGGCGAAGACATGCGCTGCATAGGGATCGAGCATTTCGACTGGAGCGTGGCCGCCTGCTTCTGTCAGCAGCCCCGATAGCTTGCACCGGGCGGCCGTTTCGTGCGCGAGACGGGCCATGTCATCAGCCCAGATCGAGAACGCATTGCCGGCAATGTTCGGCTTGCCCGCATGGTCGATCACGATTCGTAGATTGGGATGCTGACTCAGCCGCTTCCGCAACGCGCTCAAATGTTGCGGCCTGACGAGCGCGTCGAACGACAGGTCATGCTCGACCATCGCATTGAATGCGGGATCGAGTTGCGGCCGCAGAACCCAGTTCGGATCCGCGATATCCTGGATCATTGGGCGCAAGCCCTTGAGGAGGCCATCGCCAGCGGCCACCATCGCTGCGATCCGCTCAGGCGCGTCATGCCGTTCGAAATCAACCCAGCCGACCACACCGCTGATGAACGGGTACTTCGCGCCCAATTCAAGCATAAAGCGGGTTTCAGCTTCGGTGGCAGCCGCCTGCACGAGCACTGTGGCGTCGACGCTGTTCGTGTTGAGCAGCGGCGCCAGATGATGCGGAAGGTAGTCGCGATTGAGCACGTCTGGCTGCAGCCACCCGTAGTCGCCACGATCGAGTCGCCAGAAATGTTGGTGTGCATCGACGATCACTGCGGCACCCTGACCTTGGGCGCGAGCAGTCCTTCCTCGCGCAGATGGGTCCAAAGGCTCGCCGGCAGCCTTGCGGCCAGTCGCGCGACAGCGCTGCGAACTTCCTCAACCGAACGCATGCCTGCCACGACAGTGGCCACGGCCGGGTGCGCCAAAGGGAATTGCAGTGCGGCCGCGCCCACATCGACGCACTCCGTAGCGCACAGGTCATAAATGCGCTGAGCACGCGCCAGAGTTGCCGGATCTACTGCAGTGTAGTTATAGGTCGCACCCGGCGTGCGCGCGTCGCCGAGCAGCCCCGAGTTGTAGGGCCCCGCAGCCAGGATCGGCACCGAGCGGCGCAGGGCTTCTTCCATGACCGCCCGCGAGCCCTCCTGCTCAAGCAAGGTGTAGCGACCTGCGAGCATGATGCAGTCGATAGGGAAGAGTGGCATGACTTCAAGGCAGATTGCCTCTTCGTTCACGCCAATTCCGATGGCGCCGCAGGCACCGGAGGCTTTCAGTTTGGCCATCGCGGGAAGCGCATCGTCGAGCGCCTGGCGCAAACGCTGAGGATGTTGCTCTCCGTGGGTAAGGCGCCCAATGTCGTGCAGCAGCAGTACATCAATGTAGTCGACCCCGAGCCGTTCGAGACTGGAATCGAACGAGCGCATCACACCGTCGTAGCTGTAGTCGTACACGGCCTTTCCACCGACCACGGCGAAGCCATCCTTGGGCTGCCCGCCTTCACGATCGGCCACGATCGAACGTCCGACTTTCGTCGATATGACGAATGAATCACGTGGGGTGCCGGCGAGAGCTCGACCGAGCCGACGTTCGCTCAGCCCGTAACCGTAGTAGGGAGCCGTATCGAAATAGTTGATGCCGCACCGAAGCGCTTCCTGCACGGCGGCTACGGCCGACTCATCGCCAACTTCGGAATAGAGATTGCCAATTGGCGCGCCACCAAAACCCAGCAAAGATGTGTTGATACCTCGGCCGGCGAAACTACGATGCCCGGACCTGTATGCCGAATACACCGTTGAGGGCTGCGTTCCCGCGATTGCGACGATCTCTCGCATGGCGTATCTCAGCGCTGACTGCAGCTCGGGCGATGTCTGGACGTCATCGCATCACTCCGACTGGAATTTCAACGTGAGCTGAAACAGCTGCTGATCGCGCATGACCAGAAACTCTCGCTGTCCGAGCCACCGCTGAGCGCTATACAACGTCATCAGGGTCGCCAGGTTCTCGATCACCTCCCTCCGGCTGTACTCGTTGGCGACTGCTTCCAGAATCACATCGCTGGCTCGCAGACCCGAACGCTGCGCCAGGCTGCCATTCGGGACGGCGAGCACCAACACACCTTTAACCTCTGCAAGGCCCGCAGCGGACTGTTCACCCACGGTAGTCACCGACTTGACCTTTGCGCCCAGGAAGTCGCGGACGTCATCGGGCGCGAGGCTTGCTGGAGAAACGAGCTCAGGTAGCGGTGCAGTCCTTGCCAGCCGCTTCAGTCGCACACTGGTCACGCCGAATTGATCCATCGGGAAATTCTTGAAACCAATCAGCAGCGCCGGACTATCGTCAGCGACGCGGAAATCGCCGGCGTGTGCATCCCTGAACTTTGGATCACCCGCACGGGAGTGTCCGTCGGTTCCGAGCGACTGCGCCTGCCTCAGTGCAGGAGCGTCGGGGAACAAGTTGTAGTCGATAGCGGCGTCCCAGTGCTCCATCAGAATTGGCTGGTGACCCGCCATGACGATATTGTGCTCAAAGCGATCGCCGCTTTGCTTGAACCAGACGTGGGGATGAAAGCCGTTGTTGACGAGTACGTTGTTCCAGGCTTCGCGATCGAACCCCTCTCTAAACTTGAGACCACCGCTCAACAGCAGATTGTCGTGAATACGATAATTCGATGACCCATCGTCGAGGTCTATGTCCCAGCCGGTGTTGCAGCGAAAGCGGTTGTAGCGCAGCGTGGTCGGTTCGATCGCGTCAAGCTTCCACATTCCGGGGTTGTCACCATTGATGCGATCCATCAACGGGCGATCCGGATGCCAGAAGCGATCTCGGCCCCAGCTATTGAAAGCTCCGTGGTCCCCGGTTTCCAGAACAGTGTCGAACACGTCGTTGTACTCAACGATATGACCGCCCCAAGTGCCGTCGCCGATGTTGATGCCCGCTCGCGGCACGTCGTAAATGCTGTTGTGTGCCACCGTTATTCTCAGCGCCATCGATATCTGCACGCCAGCCGCCTGTTTCTCAACCGTGCCGATATCGTGGATGAGGTTGTCCTCCGCGCGTGAATCAGCGGGATACTCGGGCGTCTTTGGTCCGACCCCGCGATCGAGTTCTTTGAACGCAACCGAGTCCTGGTAGCGGAAGCTGGGTGAGCGCACGGCCCGTGGTCGACCGACGAAGCTGATCGCACTGGCACCCACGTCGTGAAGGTGGTTGCCCTTGACGGTGATCCGGCGATTGTAGCCACTGACGAATATCGCGTTACCACCGAGCTGCGACAGTTCATTGTCAGACACAATCACATCTTCCGTGTTCTCGAGGTAAATGGCTGCTTCGCGCGCGATCGTCCAATCGCTGCGCAACAGTGGCTCGGTGCTTTGCAGGAACGAGAATCCGGTATGGCCGAGCGCGAGGCCGGAGATTCGCAAGTGGCGCACGGGCGACTGGTTATCACCCTGAACGTCAACCAGCCGTGCAACACCGCTGACCTCGACCTTCGCTTCAGGTAATTGAATGTCGCGCGGTGGCATGAAGTACAGCGTCGACGTGGCGACGTTCATGTACCACTCGCCGGCCGTGTCGAGCTCCTCGAAGATGTTCTCGACGTATCGATACTTCGGATGCGGCTTCGAGGGCCGGTTGTTCCCCACGCCTTCACCGAGAATCAGCGAGCCGTCTGGATTCTTGCCGAGGATGGGAAATTGGACGCCACCCCAACGATTCTCATGCAGTGCGTGCACGATGCCGCCCTCGGGATTTTCCCAGCGCTTGACTCGCTCCGGCGCCAGCGCATCCGCGGCGTAGCCATTGAGCACGACCGCCTGCGGGTCGAAATTCGGATAGCGCGCGCGCACCTGACGCTTTCCGTCCACAAAGAGCTGGTCAAAGGACGCACCGCTGACAGTGGCCTGCATGATGCCATCGCGATACGGCCGCCATTGCAGCGTCAACTTGCGCCCGGCAAGTAGCCGCGGCGCCGCTGCAGACGCCGCAGCAATCTCGGTGGGTACCTCGCGAGTTCCGGACAGCTCTGGCCCGATCTTGAGCGGGGCGGCCAGGTAGTAGTCACCATCGGCGATCTCAATTCTGACGGCGGCCGAAGGCTGACGACGCTTGACCTTCGCCGCTGCCTCCAGGGCCTCCTCGATTGTTGCGAAAGCACGATCGCCAGTCCCGCTGGCGCGGGCTGAATCAACACGAAAGACAATTGTCGATGCGTCAGTAGTCTGCCCTTCCAATTGGGCCGCAAGAACTAGACTTGCGGCTCCAAGCAGCAGTGTTTTCCATGTCATCAGAATTCGCAGTTATGCTTTAGGGGGTTGGCGTACGGCTGATGAAATTGGCAGCCTCATCGGTGCTACCCGTACCTTTGTATACCGCGATCTGCGGATAAGGGAATATTGGGCGAGTGCGGACTATTTTGTTGTTGTCATCAGCCAACTCGGCGATAAGACGCTCGGGGGCTTTGCCATCTTCTACCCAGCGGATGAGGGCATCCATTAACCCGGTCGGGCTCGGCCCCGCGCCAATGAATCCGTGGTCGACACCCGGCACGAGAAGAAGGCGCGCGAATAGCATCGTTCGCTGCGCTCCTCCCATCTTCTGTTGGACTCGCTGGTAATAGTCGACAGTGCCTCCCGCGGGAACAATTTGATCCGCTTGACCGTGATAGAGAATCAGCTTGCCGCCGTGGTCACGATAACGAGCGAGATCGGGATCATCACTTCCGATGACGGCACCGAACTCCTCGACCGATTGATCGAAGAGCAGCTCAAACTCGCCAGCCGCCAGAGTTGTCCAGTCCCAGTGAGGATCCTGGACCAAATAGTACTGGAGGTAGTCCTGAGCGACATCGATGGGTTTTCCCTTTAGTGGTGCACCAGTAGTGCCTGCAACTGCAGAGAGATCCGCACCGCGCGCCTCGCCATACCAGAGAAACCGTCCATCGTGTCCTCGGGGTC
This sequence comes from Steroidobacteraceae bacterium, assembly GCA_041486385.1. Taxonomy (GTDB): domain Bacteria; phylum Pseudomonadota; class Gammaproteobacteria; order Steroidobacterales; family Steroidobacteraceae; genus JBGPLJ01. The sequence continues at coordinate 1,702 of JBGPLJ010000197.1, read as the reverse complement.
CTTCCCAAATCTTGCGCACCACGTTCGCATCGGCATCGGTGAACGTGCTGTCTTCGATCGTCGTCCCCACGAGGGCCTTTGGGTCATAGGTACATTGGCTCGGGTCGTTGATGACGCCGTCCACGACGCCGTCCATGCCATCGCACGCACTCACAGCGGCAGCCGTCGCACGCTGCAGCTTCGGCTTCGAAACGAAAGTCTGGGTCCTCTGCATGACTTCCTGTGGCCAGAACATCCCCGGAATCATGCGTGGCCAACTGACCGCCGGACATCCCGAAATAATCCCGTCATAGTCGTCCGGGAAGCGCTGTGCCTCCATTAATCCCTGCCGGCCCGCCGTAGAGGTGCCCACAAAATAGGAATAGCGCGGAGCCTTGCCGTAGTAGGCAAGCGTTAGTGCTTTGCCCACCAAAGTCATGTCGTGAATGCCAAGGTACGCGTTATTGCGAATGTCTTGCCAATTCAAGCGCCCGTTGGCATTGAGCGCGAAGCTGCCACTGCCGCCCTGATGGCCGGTGTCCGTCGCCGCCGTCACATATCCTTTCGCAACCGGACTGCGAAGACTCATTTCAGTGCCACCCCAAAAGCCGCCCCCGCCGGTTCCTCTGAATCGTCCATTCCACGACTTCTGAGGTAAGCCGACAAACACCCTCACGCGATCCGCCGCCGGGGGATGCGACACGCTCGCCGTGACGCGGCACGATCCATCCAAAACGTCAATTCTCGTCGAATCGATTTTAGTGTTGGCAATCGAGACACCTGCCAGACTCTCGCAAGAGCGGATGGGCGCGTTGTCCTTGAAGATGGCCATCGGAACTTCTTGCCGCCCTTCTTGCTGCCGCACAGTCCGGAGATATCTCGCAAAAAATTGCGGGTCTCGAACACCGTCTCGTATCGAATTGAGCCCGGCAGGTGTTTGCAGAAGGAGAAGATCATCGAATTGGCCGACCTCAGTGGGTGTAGCCCCCGCCTGACGCAGCTCCTCACTCCACTGAGCAGACTCGGCCGGCAACAGTCCAGTTGGCGGCGGTTCCTCCGCTCTGGCTGAATTGTAGCTAGTAGCCGCCGCCACGATCGCGAGAGCGGCGGCGATAATCCAGGTCGGCTGGTGCTTCATCCGTTGATTCCTCTCCGTTCGCATGCGCCGGGCACACTCAATCAAAGTCGATAAGAATTCCGGCACCGAGCACATGAAATCCTCTCGTTTCGGCCACTAAACTACGGCTCTAACGTCCTTCTGCCAAACCTCTCCGTGCGGGAATGAAAAGTTGCTAATGGAGGTGTCGAACATTTCTGCGGAGAATCCGGGAGCGCTGGGTGCCAAATATCGCCCTCTGACCACGCGAACGGGATCCACGAAATGCTCGTGCAGGTGGTCGACATATTCAATCGCACGATCTTCCATCGAGCCGCTGATGCACGCGTAGTCCGCCATTGCGAGATGCTGAACGAGTTCGCAAAGACCGACGCCTCCGGCGTGGGGGAACACGCGTACCCCGAACTTCCGAGCCATGAGAAGAATGGCGAGGATCTCGTTCACCCCGCCCACTCGGGTTGCATCGATCTGAATCAGGTCAACTGCACTCGCTTGGAATAGCTGTTTGAAGATGACCCGATTCTGCGTGTGCTCGCCCGTTGAGATGGGCACAGGTGTCACGGCCCGCCGAATCGTCGCATGTCCCAAGACGTCATCTGGGCTAGT
>JBGPLJ010000196.1:0-6968 GCA_041486385.1 Steroidobacteraceae bacterium | reverse complement strand
CGAGACTCGAAGCCGTCACCTCATCGAACATGAAGCCGTAGGGGTTGATGAGAAAGTGGTGCTCGGGCCCCGGTACGCGCGCCGAGATATGCGTAAAGACGAGATCGTCCCAGCGATAGTGGGCGATCATGCGGTAGCAGGCCGCGAGATCGATGCGGACCTGCCACTCTTCGGCTGAAACCGACCGCCGAACGTCTGTCGGGCTTTCCTGGGCTCGTGCATTCACGGAGCGACTCCTTACGCTATTGCCGCTGTCCGGTAGTATGCACCTCGCCATGCAGCTCATCGACGTACTGCCGCAACACCGCTTCGACGAGGCATCGCTCTGGCGCCATCTCGCCGCGCAACTGCCGGAATTTACAGAACCGGCGAGGCTCCGGCAGTTTCAGGGCGGTCAGTCGAATCCAACGTTCCTGATCGAGACGCCGGCCGGCCGGTTCGTTCTGCGAAAGAAACCCCCGGGCAGGCTCCTGCCCTCCGCGCACCTGGTTGAACGCGAATACCGCGTGATGCAAGCCCTCGGCGCGAGCGCCGTGCCCGTGCCGCGCATGCGCCTACTGTGTACCGATGACTCCGTCATCGGCACGGCGTTCTTCCTGATGGACTATGTGGAGGGGCGCGTCCTCACGAATGTGTCCCTGCCCGGCTTGACTGCCACCGAACGCCAGCGAATCTACGCCGACATGGCGCGCGTGCTCGCCGCGATTCATGCAATCAACTGGCGTACCTGCGGCCTCGCCGACTTCGGCAAGCCCGAAGCCTACCTCGCGCGGCAGCTCGATCGCTGGACGAAGCAGTATCTCGCATCGAAGACTGAAGACGATGATGCCATGACGCGCCTCATCGCCTGGCTGCAAACTCATCTGCCGCAGGATGACGAGACGGCGCTAGTACACGGCGACTATCGATTGGGCAATCTCATCCTGCACCCGACGGAGCCGCGCATTGTCGCTGTGGTCGACTGGGAGCTGGCAACGCTCGGCGCACCGCTCTGTGATCTCGCCTACAACTGCATGTCCTATCGCATCCCGCCGGGCTTCGCCTTATCCGGTCTCGCTGGCGCCGACCTCGCGGCCCTGGGTATTCCGACCGAAGATGACTTCGTGGCTGCTTACTGCCGCCACGCGCAGCGCGCGCTGCCCGATCACTGGGCGTTCTATCTTGCCTTCTCCTTCTTTCGCTCGGCGGCCATCACCCAGGGGGTCTACGCGCGCGCCTTGCAGGGCAACGCGGCCGATCAGAGAGGCATCGAGCACGGGCGCGTCGCCAAGCTCGCAGCGAAGATGGGCTGGTCGATCGCGCAGTCGGATGGCGCCGGCTAAAGCACCGCTGGCGGCGGTATGAATCCACCGAACTCGCGCTCGACGAGTTGCGCAAATCGCAGCGGCGTGCGGTCTTCCAGATAGGGGCCGACGACTTGCAGCCCCACGGGCAGCCCGTCAATGAATCTGCGCGTTGGCACCGCCGTGGCCGGCAGATTCGCCACCGTCACGATGCCGGGCCACTGCAGTCCGTCCAGGTACGGGCGTTGCTGGCCGTCGACGAGCATCGTGCGCTGGTACTGCGCCACGTGCCCGCGATCGTCGCCCGAATGATCGTGCGCAAAGGCGACGGTCGGCATGACAGGACAGAGGATCACATCGAAGCTCTCGAAGAACCGGCGCCAGGCTCGAAACAGATGCTCGCGCCGCTCCGCGTGGTGCATGAACTCGTGATGACTCATTTTGATCGCGCCGGCAATTCTCGTGGGATAGCTTTCAACGCCGGGCGGCATGCCGACCGCAGCCTCCGCGAACGCCTTGAGCGCGTCCGCTGGCATGCCGCCGCTGAAGATGCTGAAGAGCACATCGATATAGAGCCGGTAGATTTCAAGCGGGTCGAATTCCGGCCGCGCCTCGGTGTTCACCTGAACGCCGGCGCGCCGTAGATCCGCCGCGTATTCCTCGAATACCTGCAGGCAGCGAGAGTCGACGCCGAGCGTCTTCGAATCCGCCCACAGCGCCACACGAAAATCGCACAGACGCTCATGCCGGCTCGGCGGAATCCTGATCTCCCACGCCGTGCGCTCGAGTTCCGCCGGCGACACGAGCAAATCGAGCGCGAGCTCGAGGTCGTGCGCGCTGCGCGCGATGGGACCTGCGACGCCGAGTTCAATCCCGGCAAGACCACCCGGCGGCGGCGGAATATGGCCGCGCATCGGCACGATGCCGTAGCTCGGCTTGTGTCCATACACGCCGCAAAAGTGTGCCGGACAGCGAATCGAACCCCCGATGTCGCTGCCGAATTCGAGTGCAGTCAGACCGGCGGCTACCGCTCCCGCCGCTCCGCCCGATGAACCGCCGACGGTGCGCTCCGGATTCCACGGATTATTCGATTGCCCGTAGAGGGAGTTGTAGGACTGGTGATCCCCTGCCCCGACCGGAACATTCGTCTTGCCAAAAAAGACTGCACCCGCCGCGCGCAGTCGAGCGACGGCGTCTGCATCGCGAGTCGGGCGATGCTGCGCGAGATGCGGAAAGCCGCAGGTCGCGGTCATGCCAACCGCGTCCCATGCATCCTTCAAAGTCATGGGCAAACCATGCAGCGGACCGACCTGATCGCCACGCGAGCGCGCCACGTCAGCGCGGCGCGCGGCCTGCAATGCACCTTCCGCGTCCAGCGTGACGACGACATTGAATTGCGGGTTGTACTTCTCGACACGCGCGAGATACAGCTGCAGCAGCTCGACCGAACTCAACGTTCGCGCGCGCAGGAGCTGCAGCAACTCGGTGGCCGAACGCAGCTCCACGGGTGCCAGATCGTGTCCCATCAGTAAGGCCGTTGCTTAACGCAGGTGCTCGTCAAGGAATTTCAGCTGTTCCGCGAGCGCCTCGGCATCTTCGGGAGCACCGAAGAATCCGGCGTGCGGCATCGCCTCCCAGACGTGAAGATCCGCCTTGATGCCGGCCTTGCGTAATGCGCGATGCAGAATAATCGTGTTCGAAAGCAACAGGTCGCGTGTGCCGGACTGCAGATACGTGGGACAAAAGCCTTTGGTGAAATCACCGAACGCCGGCGAGAGATACGGGTCGCGCAAGTCGTGGCCCGCGGCGTACAGCCGATTGAGTATCGGCATCGGCTTCTTCAGCACGATATCGATGTCTTCGTTGGTCACGAAGGTGTCGCCCGACTCCGTCAAGTCCGTCTCCGGCGTCAGCAATACCGCCGCGCCCGGCAGTGGCAATCCCAGATCGCGAATCCTGAGGATGGATGCGGCGGCCAGTCCGCCTCCGGCAGAGAGCCCGACGAAACCGATATTGGCAGGCGCGTAGCTCTTGAGTAGTTCCCGATAGGCAGTGACCGCATCGTCGAGTGCTGCGGGAAACGGATAATCGGGCGGCATCCGGTAGTCCGGCGAGAAAGTTCGATATCCGCCCGCGCCGGCAATCGGCATGGGGGCCGTGCCGGCGAGCGGACCACCGCCAAACACGTACGCGCCGCCGTGCAGATAGAGAAGCGCGCGTTTGCGATTGCGCTCCGGAATCGAATTCGGGACCAATTCGTATACGGGCACGCCGCTGTACTTGTGCTCCCGCAGCTCGCCGGAAAAATTGCGCCGGTAGTTCTCGTGGATCGCCGCGAAGATCTGATTGCTCTGCGCAACGGCCGCGCGCCAAGCCTCTCGGTCTCCGAGCTCCGGCCACGGTGGAAACGGCGGCCGCGGCGTCGACAGAAAGGTGCGCGCCTCGGCGCTGATGGTCGAAGGCGGCGGAAATTGAACCGGCTCGCTCATCCGAGGCTACGCTCCAGGCGGTCCAGCGTGCGCATCGCGGTCAGACACTGCGCGACGCTCGCATTGGGCTCGCGGCGTTCCTTGATGGCGGCGAAGAACTCGCGATCCTGCAGCTCGATGCCGTTCATCGACACGTCGACCCTGGACACGTCGATGACGCTACCCTTGCCGTCGAGAAGCTCGTCGTAGCGCGCGATGTACGTGCCATTGTCGCAGATGTAGCGGAAGAACGTGCCGAGCGGCCCATCGTTGTTGAACGAGAGCGACAGCGTGCAGAGCGCGCCGCCCGGAGTCTTGAGGCCGATGCTCATGTCCATCGCAATCTTGAGATTCGGGTGGATCGGTCCCTCGAGCGCGTAGCACTGCGAGGCAATCTCTCCGGTCTGATACTGAAACAGATCGACGGTGTGGCAGGCGTGATGCCACAGCAGATGATCGGTCCAGCTGCGGGGCTTGCCGAGCGCATTCATGTTCGTGCGCCGGAAGAAATAGGTCTGCACGTCCATCTGCAGCACCTTGAGCTCGCCCGCCTTGATCTTCTTGTGGATCCACTGATGACTCGGGTTGAAGCGGCGCGTATGTCCACCCATCGCGATGACTCCCGTCTCTTTCTGCACCCGCACGAGGCGCTCGGAGTCCGCCAGCGAATCGGCGATCGGGATCTCGATCATCACGTGCTTGCCCGCGCGCATGCACTGCTCGCCTTGCCTGGCGTGCATCTGCGTAGGGGTCGTCAGAATCGCCGCTTCCACGCCCGGCCGCGCGAGGCACTCGCTGAGTTCGAGCGACCAGTGCGGAATGTTGAATCGTTGCGCCACTTCCGCGGTCGAGTCAGCGCTGCCACCGGCCAGCGTCACCACCTCGATGCCGGGAATCTTCTGGATGGCCTCGAGATGCTTGATGCCGAATGCGCCCTGCCCGGCCATGCAGATCTTCACTTGCGCTTCCTCGCGGGAGCTTTCCGGGTCTTGTTCTCGAGGATGAGGTGACCGAGGGCCGTGTTCGATGACGGCACATGGTAGAAGCGGTAGACCTCGCGCACGTCATCGTGGAGCGCGCCACGCGAAATGAGCCACATCACGAGCTCGATGGCTTCCGAGCCCGCTTCGCGCACGTACTCGATGAACGGTATTTTCGCGACCTTCTTCGGATTCTTCACGAGATTGTCGAGAAAGTTCTTGTCGAACTTGCTGTTGATGAGCCCGGCGCGCGGTCCCTGCAGCTGATGCGACATGCCGCCCGTGCCAAAGATCACGACGCGCAGATCTTCCGGATACGATTCGACGGCCTTGCGGATCGCCTTGCCGAAGTTGTAGCAGCGATTGCCGGTCGGCGGCGGAAAGACCACGACATTGACCGGCAGTGGAATCACCTTGCACGGCCACTCCCTGGGCTGGCCGAACATCAGCGACAGCGGCACGGTGAGCCCATGATCGACCGCCATCTTGTTGACGACGGTGAGATCGAACTCATCGAGGATGACCGACTGCGCGATATGGGACGCAAATTCGGGATGACCCTTCACCACCGGCACCGGACGCGGGCCCCAGCCTTCGTCCGCGGGCGGAAACTCCGCCGCGCAGCCGAGCGCGAACGTCGGGATGATCTCGAGCGAAAACGCCGAGGCGTGATCGTTATAAACGAGAATGACGACGTCGGGCTTCAGCGCCGCGATCCATTTCTTCGAGAAGTCGAAGCCGTTGAAGATCGGCGCCCAGTAGGGTGTGTTGGTCTTGCCCTGGTCCCACGCCGCGCCGATCGCCGGCACGTGCGAGCAATTCACGCTTGCGATGATTCTAGCCACGCTTCTTGTGCTCCGACTTGCTGCGATTACCCTCGATCGACCGGCCGCCCTTCAGCATCATCTCGGCGTACTGCTCCTGCGTCAGGCCGGTCATCTCCGCCGCGACATACTGGAATGACAGACCGTCCGAGGAGAAGAGCTTGGAGAGGAAATAGACGTTGCCGCCGCTCCAGATCATCCGGTTCCAGTCGCGCTTGAGGACCGCGTCGCGCTGCTCCTCGGTCATGGGAAACTTCCTGAGATACGCGGCTTCGTCCGCCTTGAATTCGGCACGATTCTCCGCCTTCATCAACGACATGCAGAACATGTTGAGGTGATAGCCGACGCGGGCTCGCTGCATGTCAAAGAGCGTCGTTCCCGGGACGTCATCGAAGCCCTTGATCGGTTCGCGCCGGCCCTTGGCGGGCCGCGCGGCTTTCTTTTTGGCCGCCATTGAAGTCTTCCTCGCGTTGCTAAGCGTCGAATCCGTAGAGGCGATGTGGATTATCAACCAGGATGCGCTTCTGCGTCGCGGCGTCCGGAGCGATGAGCGGCACCAGATCGACGAGATCGCCGTCATTGGGCATGTGCTTTGCAATATTCGGGTGTGGCCAGTCCGTGCCCCAGAGAATTCGGTCCGGCGCTGCCTTGATCAGTGCCTGGGCGAACGGCGTCGCGTCCGTGAATGGGGGACCGAGGCTTGAAATGCGTTCGGCACCGCTGATCTTCACCCAGCAGCGCTCGTTGCTGCGCGCCACCGCGAGCAGCTGCAGAAACGGCTGCTGCTCGAGACCCGCCTGCGTCGGCACCCGCCCCATGTGATCGATGATGAACGGCACCGGGAGCTTGCGCAGGAGGTCCGCATGCTCGAGGAGATCACCCGCGTCGAAATGCAGGTCAACATGCCAGCCGAACGGCTGAATGCGGGCAATGATGCGCTGGAACTCGTCCATGTCCGGCATGCCGCCCAGGTGTTTCACAAAATTGAAGCGCACCGCGCGAAAACCGGCTCGATGGAGCGACTCGAAGTCGCGCTCGGTAAACGAGTCGTCGGCGTTGGCGACACCGCGATACTTGCCCCCGCTCTGCGCAATCGCATCGACGATCACCGTATTGTCGGTGCCGTGGCAGCTCGCATTCACGAGCACGGCTCGCTCGAGTCCGAGCGTCGCCTGCAGCTCCTTGAATCGCGCGAGCGGCGCGTCCGGTGGCGTGTAAGTTCGATCCGCTGCATACGGATACTTGGCGCCCGGCCCGAAGATATGACAGTGCGCATCGCAGGCCCCGGGCGGTGCACGGTACCTGGGCTTGCGCGTGTTGGGATCGGGAGCTTTGCAGGTAGGAATCATCGTGTTGAAGTATCGTAGCGACGGCTTCGAAAGTAGACAATCGCCGCTATTGATATGGCGCGCT
>JBGPLJ010000195.1:0-6977 GCA_041486385.1 Steroidobacteraceae bacterium | reverse complement strand
GACACCTGGCTCGCCGCCGAATGGGGGCATCCGTCGGACAATCTCGGCGGCATCCTTGCGGTTGCGGACTATCTCTCGCGCATGGCGGTCAATCAGGGCAAGAAACCGCTCATTGTGCGCGACGTGCTCACCGCCATGATCAAGGCGCACGAAATCCAGGGCGTCACCGCCATCGAGAACAGTTTCAACCGTGTCGGGCTCGATCACGTTCTGCTGGTGCGCGTCGCTTCGACAGCCGTTGTGACGCGCATGCTCGGTGGCACTCGCGAGCAAGTGATCAACGCCGTATCGAACGCGTGGATCGATGGCGGAGCCTTACGCACCTACCGGCACGCGCCAAACGCGGGTTCACGCAAGAGTTGGGCCGCGGGAGACGCTACCAGCCGGGCTGTACGACATGCGTTCATCGCGCTCACCGGAGAAATGGGCTATCCCTCGGCGCTCTCGGCACAAACCTGGGGTTTCTACGACGTGCTCTTCAAGGGCAAACCCTTCGCCTACAAGCAGACGTTCGCGAGCTACGTGATGGAGAACGTGCTTTTCAAGATATCGTTCCCGGCGGAGTTCCACGCACAGACGGCGGTCGAGTGCGCGATGCAGTTGCACCCGGAAGTGAAGAGCCGGCTCGCTGAGATCAAGGAGATCGTCATCGAAACGCAGGAGCCGGGCGTGCGGATCATCGACAAGACCGGCCCTCTCGGCAATCCGGCCGATCGCGATCACTGCATCCAGTACATGGTTGCGATCCCGCTCATCTTCGGCCGCCTGACCGCCGAAGACTACGAAGACAAGGTGGCCGGCGATCCACGCGTCGACAATCTGCGCTCCACCATGATCGTGCGGGAAAACACGACGTTTACCGAGGAATACTACGCGGCCGAGAAGCGCTACATCGGCAACGCCGTGCAGGTGTTCTTCAAGGACGGCAGCGCCACGAAGCGCGTGGCCATCGACTTCCCGATCGGCCATCGCAGGCGCCGCGCCGAAGGCATGCCGGTCCTCGTGAGGAAATTCGAATCCGCGGTCGCGCAGCATTTCCCGGCGAAACAGGCGGATCTCATCAAGACAACTTTCGCCGATCCCAAGAGACTCGACGCCATGGCCGTGCACGAGCTCATGGCTGTCCTCGTCAAGAATTGAGGTGACGACTCCGTCCTCCCTGCAGGCCGACAGCGCGCGCCTCGGTGTCGAACTCGGTCAGGAATCGGCAGAGAAGCTCCTGGTGCTCGCGGCGGAACTTGCCGAGTGGAATCAGAAATTCAATCTCACTTCGATCGCCGACGAGCGCACCGTGACCCATCATCTTCTCGACAGCCTGTCAGTTGGGCCGTTTCTGCACGGGCAGCGTATCCTCGATATCGGTACCGGAGCGGGATTTCCGGGCATCCCGCTCGCGATCGCGTATCCGGCGCGTGAATTTCTGCTCATAGATGCCACGCGCAAGAAGCTCGGCTTCGTCGACCACGTGATTGCAAAGCTTGGCCTGACGAATGTCACGACCCTGCATACGCGCGCCGAACAATTCCGGCCACCGCAGAAGTTCGACACGGTCGTTGCACGCGCACTTTCGAAGCTCGGCCAGTTCGTCGCGTACGCGGGCCCGCTCTGCACGCGAGACGGCCGGCTCCTTGCAATGAAGGGCCACATTCTTCCCGAGGAGATGACGGCGATCCCGCGCGGCTGGCAGGTGGTTGCGGCGCATCGGGTTGAAGTGCCGGGGCTAGACGCCGAGCGACATATCGTCGAAGTGGCGCGCGCTTAAGGCGCCAGGAGGAAATCCCGTATAGTGGCGCGACAACAGCAGCTCCCAGCTCGCGGTCCACTTTCGTGCATAGAGTCATCGCAGTTGCCAATCAGAAGGGCGGCGTCGGCAAGACGACGACCGCCGTCAATCTCGCGGCGTCGCTCGCCGCGATGAAGCGGCGCGTATTGCTCATCGATCTTGACCCGCAGGGCAATGCCACGATGGGCTGTGGCATCGACAAGCGCACCCTGGAACACACAACCTGCGACGTGCTGCTCGGCGACTGCGAGGCGCCCGCGGCGCTGGTGCCTGTTCCCGATTTCGGCTTTACCCTGATGCCGGCGAATCAGGATCTCACGGCGGCGGAAGTGCGCTTGCTCACACTCCTCGCCGGACGCGAAGTGCGCCTGCGCAATGCACTGAAGAGCATTCGCAATCTCTACGACACCATCCTCATCGACTGTCCGCCGGCGCTCAACATGCTGACCGTGAATGCACTGGTGGCAGCGGATTCAGTGCTCATTCCCATGCAGTGCGAGTACTACGCGCTCGAAGGCCTCTCGGCGCTGGTGAATACGGTCGAGCAGGTGAAGGCGAGTGTCAACACGGATCTCGAAATCGAAGGGATCCTGCGCACCATGTATGACCCGCGCAATAACCTCGCGACCGAGGTATCTGCGCAACTCATCATGCACTTCGGCGACAAGGTGTTGCGCACGATCATCCCGCGCAACGTGCGCCTCGCCGAGGCGCCGAGCTTCGGCAAACCCGCGCTCTTTCATGACAGGGAATCGCGCGGCGCGCTTGCCTACCTCGCACTCGCGGGCGAATTGATCCGACGCGAGGACGACGCAGGCTCAACGTCAGCCGCCGAGCCGGCCGCGGGCGGAAATTGACGTGCGACTCGATTACACTCCGCCGCCATGAGCGTTAAGCGTTCCGGATTGGGTCGAGGTCTCGAGGCGCTGCTCGGGCCGCAGGTGCAGTCGAAAACGGCGCCGGAGACGGGCGCGCACACGGTACCAAGCGGCGACCAACTCGTCCAAATCCCCCTGGATCTCCTCGGGCGCGGGCGCTATCAGCCGCGCGTCGACATGCGGCCGGAGAGCCTGCAGGAACTCGCCGACTCCATCCGCGCCCAGGGTGTGGTGCAGCCGATCATCGTGCGGCCCGCAGGCACTCCAGGAGCTGGAGAGTCGCAACGCTACGAGATCATTGCCGGTGAGCGCCGCTGGCGCGCCGCGCAGATGGCGGGCCTGGGTGAAATCCCGGCGATTGTCCGTCATGTGCCTGATGAGTCTGCCGTGGCCATGGCGCTCATCGAGAACATCCAGCGCGAAAATCTCAATTCGCTCGAAGAAGCGCGCGCGTTGCAGCGTCTGATCGGCGAATTCGCCTTCACGCAGCAGGAAGCGGCGGATGCGGTGGGGCGCTCACGAGTCACCGTTGCGAATTTGCTGCGCCTCCTGGAGCTCGACGATGAAGTCAAAGGCCTCGTGGAGCGCCGCGAGATCGAAATGGGGCACGCGCGCGCCCTGCTCGGCCTGACGCAGCGGCGCCAGCAGATCGAAGTCGCCAAGGTCGTTGCGGGCAAAGGATTGTCCGTGCGCGAGACCGAAGCGCTCGTGCGCCGCATGCTCCAGCCCAAGAAGCGGGACGACGGCGGTGAATCTCGCGATCCGGACGTGCGGCGCCTCGAGGATCAGCTATCGGACAAGCTCGGTGCGCGGGTCGTCATCCGGCACTCCTCGGCAACCGGCAAGGGCCGATTGACCGTGAACTACAACAGCCTCGACGAGCTCGACGGCATTATCGAGCACATCCAGTAAGCCGCCCGGGCGGCCACTCAGGGAATTGCTCAAAAGGTCAATACGTGCAGCTACTTATGCAGCGCGCAGACCCACTCTTTCTTATTGAGCCACCGGCCGTTCCCCCCTATAATCCGCGGCCTTTGCGGGGGTCCCTCCCCGGGTATTTCTCGACCGGTGTGAGCACGAACAGCCATGCAGCCGCGCGCCGGTTTGCGCTGGGTGTCGTCGCAAGTCAGTTGGGGCTCACCGCCTTGATCGCCGGGACGACGCTACTCATATATGGGGGGCAGGCGGCGGTCGCGGCGCTAGCCGGCGGCGGTATCGGGGCCGCCGCGAATCTGGTTCAGGCGGTCTTCTTTTTTCGCCACGGACCGGGCGCTGATCCGAAACGGATCCTGCGCGGCATGTACGCGGGCGAAGCGGCCAAGTTTGGCGTTACGGCGCTGCTGCTGGCGGTCGTACTGAGCAGCACCAAAGTTGCGGCAGGACCATTTCTGGTCGCGTACGCAGCGGGATTTCTGGTCTATTGGTTCGCGCTCCTGAAGCGTGGGCCGAGCGCGGCGAGCACAGGTGGCCCGCAGCGTTAGCGGGAGAGGCCGCGTCTAGAGGGCCAATTTAGAGGGTGATGGGGAGCAATGGCTGCAGTCGACGCACACGGTCCGGAATCGGTAACCGGCTATATCGTTCATCACCTCACCAACTGGCGCGTCGGTGAGGGCTTCTGGACTTTCAATGTCGACAGCCTGCTCGTCACGACGCTCCTTGGAACACTCTTCGTCGTCAGCTTCGCGCTGGCATCGCGCAAGTCCGCGCGCAACCCGGGTGTGCCGCGCGGCTTTCAATCGTTCGTCGAATTCATCGTCGAATGGATCGACACACAGGTCAAAGACAGTTTCCACGGCACAACGCCGCTCGTCGCACCGTTGGCGCTGACCATCTTCGCGCTCATCTGGCTGCTCAATTCCGTCGATCTGTGGCCGGTCGACTGGTGGTCGACCGTGGTCGCGGAACGCGGCGCAGGCCTCGAGAACTTCAAAGCGGTACCGACCACCGACCTCAATATCACTTTCGGCATGGCGCTCGCGGTGTTCGTGCTGGTGCAGTACTACAGCGTGAAGATGAAAGGCATCGGCGGGTACGCGAAGGAGTTCTTCTTCCACCCGTTCGATACGATCTGGCTCTCCTGGTTCAACTTCATCCTGAAAGTCATTGAAGAGCTGGCGCGGCCGGTATCTCTCGGCCTGCGACTCTTCGGCAACATGTATGCCGGCGAGCTCATCATGATTCTGATCGGCCTGTTCGCGCTGACCTTCGGCTTTCCGAGCCTCGCACACGGTTGGCTGAGCGGCCTCGGCACGATCGGCATGTGGCTGCTGCAATTCGGCCTCGGATTCGCCTGGTCCGTTTTTCACGTGCTGATCATCACTTTGCAGGCGTTCATCTTCATGATGCTGACGATCGTGTACCTGTCGCTTGCGCACGAGACGCACCACTAGGGGTCAATTGTTTCTTCGTTCATTCGAGCTCACATCACCGGAGGTAGACAAAATGGATATGGCAGCAAACATTGCGAACGTGCAGGGCATGACGGCCGTGGCGGTCGCATTGCTCATCGGCATGGGCGCTCTCGGCACCGCCATCGGCTTCGGCCTGCTCGGCGGAAAATTTCTGGAAGGCGCTGCGCGTCAGCCGGAAATGGTCCCGATGCTGCAGACGAAGATGTTCATCGTCGCGGGCCTCCTCGACGCGGTCACGATGATCGGCGTCGGCATCGCGCTCTTTTTCACGTTCGCGAATCCGTTCCTCGGCGCGCTGAAGACCGTAGCCGGCGCTGGCTGAAGCATCGGCAGCAGACTTTTTCGGGAGATAACTCGCCGTGAATATCAATGCGACGATCTTCGCGCAGATGATCATTTTCGCGCTGCTCGTCTGGACCTGCGTGAGCTGGATCTGGCCGATGACTCTCAAGCAAATGGTGGCGCGCGAAAAGCGCATTGCCGACGGTCTGGCGGCCGCCGACCAGGGCCAGAAGAGTCTTAGCGAAGCCAGCGGCCGCGCGGACGCACTGCTGAAGGATGCGCGCGAGAAAGCGATGCAGATCGAAGAGCACGCCCGTCGCCGCGCGAACGAAATGGTCGAGCAGGCGAAGGCCACGGCAAGCGCCGAGGGCGATCGGCTGATCGTTGCCGCCAAGCAGCAGATCGTGCAGGAGCGCAACAACGTTCGTGAGGAGTTGCGCCGTCAGGTTGCATCGCTCGCCGTCTCCGGGGCCGGGAAGATCCTCGAACGCGAAGTGGATGCCGGCACGCACGCGGACATTCTCAACAAGCTCGCTGCGCGCATCTGACCATGGCGGAAAAGACCACCATCGCCCGACCCTACGCCAAAGCGGTGTTTGCGCTCGCGCGCGAGCAGCAGAAGCTCGGCTCATGGCTCAATGCATTGTCGCTCGCCGCCACCGTGGTGGTTGATGCGCGCGTCGCGCCGCTGCTTACGAATCCGCGGGTCACGCCCACAGCGCTCGCGGGCCTCGTCAATGAAGTCGTTGGCGATACATTCGACGAGAAGGGCCACGACTTCATCAAAGTTCTCGCAGCGAACCGGCGACTCGGCTACCTCCCCGAGATTGCCGCGATGTTCGCGCACCTGAAGTCCGAGTCCGAGCGGTCGATCGACGTCACCGTGACCTCCGCAGTCGAGCTCTCCGTCGAACAGCAGAAGAAGCTCGCGGCCGCAGTCGAGAGGCGTCTTTCCAGAACGGTGCGATTGCACAGCAAGCTCGATCCGTCGCTTATTGGTGGCGCAGTCCTGCAGGCGGATGATCTCGTGATCGATGGCTCGTTGAAGGGCCGTCTCGATCGTCTCGAATCTGATTTAACCGGCGCCTGAGCCTGCGCCCGCTCCCGCGTTGGTGGGAGAGGGTTGGGGTGAGGGGAATAAGGAAGCACTGCATGTCGATCAAAGCATCCGAAATCAGCGATCTCATCAAGTCGCGGATCGAAAAGTTCCAGTCCGCGACTGAAGCACGCAACGTCGGCACGGTCGTCACTGTGACGGACGGCATCTGCCGTGTGCACGGTCTCGCGGATGCACGCTACGGTGAAATGCTCGAATTCCCCGGCAACACTTTCGGCCTTGCGCTGAACCTCGAACAGGATTCGGTGGGCGCGGTGGTGCTCGGTGAGTACAAGCACATCAGGGAAGGCGACACCGTCAAGACGACGAATCGCATTCTCGAAGTGCCGGTCGGACCGGAGCTGCTCGGCCGCGTGGTCGACGCGCTGGGTCAGCCGATCGATGGCAAGGGTCCGATCAAGTCATCGCGTCAGGCGCCGATCGAGCGCGTCGCGCCAGGCGTCATCTTCAGGAAGTCCGTCAGCCAGCCGGTGCAGACGGGTTACAAGGCCGTCGACTCGATGGTT
>JBGPLJ010000194.1:0-6987 GCA_041486385.1 Steroidobacteraceae bacterium | reverse complement strand
CGATGTGCCGTGCTGACACCGCGCGCGGTCGCGCGGGATTCAGAATGCAGCCCGCTGGCGCGGTCACGCGATAAGCCGACAAGGATCCGTGATTGTTCGGCACCGACCGCGCGAGCGCACAGTGCAGTCCGAATACAGTGTAGGCGCTCGTGTACGCGAGCGGGACGTTGATGCCGTAGCTCGATGTCGGCGATGTGCCGTCGTAGTCCACTGTGACGCCGCGCGCGCTCACCCTGACCGTGGCGCGCAGCGTGACCGGTGTTTCCTTGCCGTCGATCGTCAGACTGTTGCGATAGGTGCCGGGCGGCACGCGCGCGATCTCTTTGAGCACCGCGCTGCGCGAGGTTAAGACAATGTGCGCGGCGAGGACATCCAGAGTGCGCAGGTGAAACTCATCCAGCATCTCCCGCAGGCGCCGCGCGCCGACGTCGTTTGACGCGATGAGCGAATACAGATCGCCTTCCAGCTCAACCGGAATGCGCGTATTGGCCTTGAGGATTGCCAGGAGCGTCTCATTGATCGCGCCACGATCGACGAGCTTCAGGAACGGCACCGAGAGGCCTTCCATATAGAGATCGCGGCCATCGGGCCCGAAGCCGAGACCGCCCACATCCATCACGTGACTCGTAGCAGCGAACATCGCCACCAGACGCCTGCGATGGAAAACCGGTGTCATCACGACGAAGTCATTCAGATGCCCGGTGCCTTTCCAGGGGTCGTTGGTGACGTACACGTCGCCTGGCGCCATGCGTGCAAGCGGCAACCACGCGATGAAGTGCCCGACCGATTCGGCCATCGTATTGACGTGGCCGGGCGTTCCGGTGACCGCCTGCGCAAGCATGCGGCCGCGTGTGTCGAAGACGCCGGCCGAAAGATCGCCGCACTCGCGCACGATGGTGCTGAACGATGTCCTGAGGAGCGCCTGCGCCTGCTCTTCGACGATCGCGAGCAGGCGATTCCACTGAATCTGAAGGTCTAGCGTGTCTTGCCGCCTCATCGCGCGCCTCCGTTGCGCCGCTCCAGCAGAAGATGCGCGTGTCGCGTGACACTCGCCACGAATCCGCGCGGAATGACGGTTGTCGTGTCGTCCTCGACGATGAGCGCGGGTCCCTCGATGCGCGTGCCGAACTTGAGCGACTCCCGGGCATGAACCGGCCAGCGCGTCGCACGCCGACCCGCTTCCGTCACGCGTCGATAGCGCACGGGTTTTGCCTGGAGGCGGGCTCGCGATACCGCATCCTTCACCGGGGCACGCGGCCGCGTCGAGAGCGTCAGCGACCAGGTCAGCACTTCGATGCCGGCGTCCGGAATGACGCGCCCAAAGAGCTCGCGATAGCGGAGCTCGAATGCCCGGTGCAAGGTCTTCGAATCGCGCCTCGTCAGCGCGCGGTTCGGAAGTTTCACCACGATCTCGTGGCCCTGACCGAGATAACGCATGTGCGCGGCGCGCGTTTCCACGATGGGGGCGCGGGCCGCGCCGCCACGCACCACGGCGAGCGCTTCCGCCCGCATGGAACGCAGCAAGCGATTCGCCGCTGCCGCGTCGAAGTCGCCGAGCGACAGGTAGCGGCTGCGGACCACTTCGAATGAAATCGGCGCCAGCAGGAAACCGAGCGCGGAGCCGACACCGGCATGCGCTGGCAACACGATGCGATCGATGCCGAGCTTCACCGCGAGCCGTGCGGCATGCAGGGGTGCCGCTCCGCCGAAAGCGATCAAGGTACGGCGCGCCGCATCCTTGCCACGCTCGGCGGCGTGCGTGCGCGCTGCGGCCGTCATGTGTTCATCGACGATTTCCAGGATGCCGAGCGCAGCCGCATCGGTCGATAACTTCAGCGCTGCACTCACGTGTGCATCGATGGCCGTCGCGGCGCTCTTCTCATCGAGTTCGAGTCGGCCGCCCGCGAAGTGCTGCGGGTCGAGCCGCCCGAGATGCAGGTGCGCGTCGGTGACGGTGGGTTTGGCGCCGCCGCGTCCATAGCAGGCGGGTCCAGGCGTCGATCCAGCGCTCTCGGGTCCGACGCGCAAGTGCCCGAGCGCGTCGACCGACGCGATCGAACCGCCACCCGCGCCGATCTCGACCATCTCAATCACTGGAATGCGCAGCGGCAGGCCGCTGCCTTTCTTGAATCGGGCGCTGCGGTCCACTTCAAAGCTGCGCGAAGACTCGGGCCGGCCGTGATCGATCAGACAGATCTTGGCTGTGGTGCCGCCCATGTCGAACGACAGCACCTCATCGCGCCCTAGCGAGCGGGCAATGCCGCTCGCGAGAATCGCTCCGCCCGCCGGGCCGCTCTCGATGAGCCGCACGGGATGTCGAATCGCGGCGTCGAGCGTCGTGAGTCCGCCTCCCGACGTCATCAAATAGAAAGGACAGCGTACGCCGAGGCGCTTGAGCCCCTGGCCCAGCCGCTCGAGATAGCCCGCCATCACTGGCAGCACATAAGCATTCGCGACCGTCGTTGACGTGCGCTCGTACTCGCGGATTTCAGGGCACACTTCACTCGCGAGCGACACTGGCAGCTGCGGCAGGCGCTCGGCGAGGCGCGCGCCAATCGCCCGCTCGTGCACAGGGTTGGCGTAGCCGTGCAGCAGCGCGACCGCGACGCTTTCGATGTGCTCGCGCTTGAGTTCATCGACCACGCGATCGATCTCTGCGCGATCAAGCGCGCGCAGCACCGCACCGCGCGCATCGATGCGCTCGGCTACGGTGAAGCGGCGCTCGCGCGGCGCGAGCGGCACGGGCTTGCGCAGAAAGATGTCGTACTGATCGAAGCGGCCTTCATCGCCAATGGCGAGCACGTCGCGAAAGCCGTCAGTCGCGATGAGCGCCACGCGCGCTCCCTTGCGCTCGATGATCGCGTTGGTCGCGAGCGTCGTGCCGTGGATGACGAGGTCGAGTTCGCGGGCGCGAAGTGCGGCGCGCGCGAGGATGTCCCGGGTACCTGCGATGACGGCCTCTTCGGGCGCGGCGGCCGTCGTCAGGAGCTTCAGGGAATGGTGACGCCCCTGGTGTTCGAGGACGAAGTCCGTGAACGTTCCGCCGATGTCGATCGCAAGCCGCGCCATGGAGCGATTCTAGCGGCAGGTACGTCTCCAATGGGCGACAAAAGGTTCTAGGCGGGTTCAAAAAAAGGCCGCGATCCTGGCGCCGAATCACAAATGCAGACCCTTGCGGCTGTGCGGCTCTTGAACTGTGGCTAGAATGTGGACACCAATCTGCGTGCTTTTCCAGGGCGGAGGTCGATCATGGACACAGCCGTTCGCGTCGCTTCTAGGCTGATTGCGGCCTTGACCGTTCTCGCTTGTGCCGCCGTCGCGCAAGCTGCCGAAAGTAATAGCGGCGTACGTAATGCGCCGCCCGCCGCCCGCTACGCGCCCGATCGCATCATCGTGCTGTGGAAGTCCGATGCCGATACGATGAAGAGCGCGCAGCTCGCGACACAGGCGCGCGAGTCCGGCACCTCGATCGCGGCAACACGGCAGCTGATGCCGCGCATGCAGCTCGTGCAGCTCGGCTCACGATCACTGGCCGCTTCCGCCAAGATGCTGGCGGCGTTCCGTGCCGATCCGCGCGTCTCTTACGCCGGCTACGACCAGCGCCGCTTCCCGCATGCCGTCACGCCGAATGATCCGGACTTCCCCTACATCTCCGGCGTCAGCGGCCAGTGGTATCTGCAGTCGGTGCAGCCTGCGGCGATTCACGCGGATGAAGCGTGGTCGATTTCGAAGGGCAGCAAGGGTGTGGTGATCGCGGACCTCGACACCGGCATCCGCTATGACCATCCCGATCTGGTGCGCGCGACTGCGGCCGGAAAACTGCTGCCGGGCTACGATTTTGTCTCCGATATTCCCACTGCAAATGACGGCACGGGCCGCGATTCCGATGCAAGCGATCCGGGCGACTGGATCAGCGCCAGCGATATTACCCATGACCCGTTCAAGACGAATTGCACGGTTGGGGACAGCTCCTGGCATGGTACGCGTACGGCCGGAATCCTGGCCGCACTCACGGACAACACGATTGGCATTGCCGGTACTAACTGGAACGCCTATGTCCTGCCGGTGCGTGTGCTCGGCAAGTGCGGCGGCTTCGACTCGGACATCATCGCTGGGATGCAGTGGGCCGCGGGTCTGGCAGTGCCGGGTGCACCGGTCAACCCGTATCCAGCCCGAATTATCAATATGAGTCTGGGCGGCACCGGTCCTTGCGGACCCTATGCGTCGGTGATCGCTCAACTGACAGCGCTTGGCGTTACCGTGGTGGTGTCCGCCGGCAATGATGGCGACGCGGTGTCGACTCCGGCCAATTGCCCGGGAGCCGTAGCGGTCGCGGGCTTGCGCCACATCGGCACCAAAGTCGGCTTCAGCAATCTGGGGCCCGAAATCGCGCTCAGCGCGCCGGGCGGCAACTGCGTCAATGTTTCGGGTGGCCCGTGTCTCTTTTCGATCGATACGACGGTGAACTCCGGCACGACGGTGCCCGGCGCCAACACCTATACCAATGAGATCAACGCGAACGTTGGCACCAGTTTCTCGGCGCCACTCGTTGCGGGCGTCGCATCGCTCATGCTGGGCGTCGATCAAAATCTCACGCCCGGCCTCATTCGCGCGCGGTTGCAGGAAGGCGCAAGCACGCCCTTTCCAGTCAATCCGGCCATCGACCCGACCACCGGGCAGCCGGTGCCCATGTGCCTGGATCCAGCGACGCAAACCGTAGCACAGAGTTTTGAATGCAATTGCACGACGGATACCTGCGGCGCCGGCATGTTGAACGCCAACGCCGCGCTGACCGCAGCCTCCCGGCCAATAGCGAGTGTTGTAGTTCCGACAGGTATTGCGCCGGGTGCAACCGTAAATCTCGACGGCAGCCGCAGTGTTGCGGCATGCGGCCATGCGATCGCGTCGTACCGCTGGGACCCGATACAGCCCACGACGCCGGTCATTACCAATGCCAACACGGCGCACGCGAGTGTGCTCGCGCCGACGACAGCTTCGATCGTCGTGCGTCTCACGGTTACCGATGACGCCGGCAAGACGGACACAGCGGATCTCACGATCACGACTTCATCCGCAACATCGACGGCACCGGTGCTTTCACCGGGAGCAGCCTCCTGTCCAACGGACCTCACCATTGCTCCGGTCGCCATTCCCACGACGACGCTGACGGCTGCGCCGCTCACGATCGCGATGAATGGAGCGTCAACGCTGACCTGGTCGTCGACCGACGCGGACGGCTGCACGGCCGGCGGCTTGTGGGCCGGTGCGAAGGCAGCGTCCGGCGCGCAGAGCACCGGTGCACTCACGGCGACCAGCACCTTCACACTCTTCTGCAGTGGTGCGGGTGGCGATTCCACGACGCAATCAGTCACAGTGACTGTGAACACTGCGCCACCGCCGCCGCCGCCGAGTGGTGGTGGTGGTGGCGGCGTGCTTGACCTGCTTTCGATGCTGGCGCTCGCGACACTCCTTGCCTGGCGTTGTCTGCCAGCGCGACAGACAGCGCGCCAGCGCTGATTCTTCTGGCGTTTCGCGGCCGGCCGCGCTTATTCTGCGGCCGGCTGCCTTACCTTTCCGTCACCTCGCAACTTGTCCGGCCAGGCTTTGTCATACTGCGCGGCGCGCCAGGTCCCCCTGGCCAGAACTAACCAGGAATGGGCGCCGGAGGCAGGGGCATGCGTGACGGAAAATCGGTCCTTGCGGTCGCCACGTTGCTGGCATTTGCCGTGAGCGCACCCGCCCGGGCAGACGACACGGCGGCGCTGCGTGCCGAGCTCGAGGCGGTCAAGTCGGAGTACGCAAGCCGCATCGCCGCGCTCGAGGAGCGCATCCAGCAACTCGAAACCCAACAGGCCGCGGCCAACGCGAATCCGCCGGCGCCTGCAGAAGTGGCGCCACCTGCGCCGTCGGGCGGCGGCGCGAATCCGCTCGCCGCGTTCAATCCAGCGATGTCAGTGATTCTTTCGGGCAGCTACGCCAATCTCGACCAGGATCCGGCGAACTATCGCATCGCCGGATTCATCCCGAGCGGTGGCGACGTGGGTCCAGGCGCGCGCGGTTTCAGTCTCGGCGAATCGGAGCTCACGCTCACCGCCAACGTCGATCCGTACTTCTTCGGCAACCTCACCGCTGCAATCGCGGGCAACAATGAAATCTCCGTCGAAGAGGCGTTCTTTCGCACGACGGCGCTGCACGATGGTTTCACGCTCAAGGGTGGCCGTTTCTTCTCCGGGCTCGGTTATGTGAATGAAGTGCACGCGCATGCCTGGGACTTCATCGACCAGCCGCTCGTCTATCAGGCATTTCTCGGCGGCCAGTTCGCAGAGAACGGCGTGCAGATGAAGTGGCTTGCACCGACCGATCTCTTTCTCGAGTTTGGCCTCGAGTCCGGCAGCGGGGAGCGTTTTCCGGGGACACGGCGTACCGGCAACGGCTTGAACGGCGTCGTCGCATTTGCGCATGCCGGCAACGACATCGGCGACTCGGCGAGCTGGCGCGCTGGAGTTTCGTACCTGCGCGAGAGCGCCGAAGATCGTCGCTTCGATTCGAGCGATGCGCTCGGAATTCCCGTGGTCGACAGCTTCAACGGCAACTCGCGGCTCTGGGTGGCCGATTTCGTCTACAAATGGTCACCTCACGGCAATACGACCGATCACTACCTCAAGGTGCAAGGCGAGTACCTGAGGCGGACCGAGAGCGGCGCGCTTCTCTTCGATGCCGAGGGCGCGGCGCTCGACGATGCGTATCACTCGAGTCAGTGGGGCGCCTACATACAGACGGTGTATCAGTTCCGGCCGCGCTGGCGTGCCGGTTTGCGCTACGACCGCCTCGATTCCGGCAACCCGCGTATCGGCCTGGTAGAGAGCGGAGCGCTTACGCTTGCTGACTTTCCGGACCTGATTTCGGGCACGCCTTCACGCACCACGCTCATGCTCGACTGGAGTCCCAGTGAATTCTCGCGCATGCGTGCGCAATACGCGTGGGATG
>JBGPLJ010000193.1:0-7000 GCA_041486385.1 Steroidobacteraceae bacterium | reverse complement strand
TGTCGCGAGCGCGCGTGTACGTATTGAAGGCGCTCGGGTCCGAGGACATCGCTCAGGTGCTCGAGCAGGCAAGCACGGATGCCGAACGCGGTCTCGGACGCATGCAGCTGACGATCGACGCGCAAGCGCTGGCCTTGCTCGCGGCTGCCGCGGACGGTGATGCGCGACGGGGCCTGAATCTTCTGGAGGTTGCGGCGGATCTCGCGTCCGCAGCCGGGGATCCGCCGCATTTGACCGCGGCCATCGCGGGCGAAGTGGCCGCGGGCGGCTATCGCCGCTTTGACAAGAAAGGCGAGCATTTCTATGACCAGATCTCGGCGCTGCACAAGGCCGTGCGCGGCACCGATCCGGACGCGGCGCTCTACTGGTTTTGCCGGATGGTCGATGGCGGCTGCGATCCGCTCTACGTCGCGCGCCGTGCCGTGCGTATGGCATCGGAAGACATCGGGAACGCCGATCCGCGCGCCCTCGAGATAACGCTTGCGGCCTGGGACGCGTATGAACGTCTCGGCAGCCCGGAAGGGGAGCTGATGCTGGCGCAAGCTGTGATCTATCTCGCGTGCGCGCCGAAGAGCAATGCGGTCTACAAGGCCTATGGCAGCGCCATGGAAGACGCCAAGGAATCGGGTTCGCTCGAAGTGCCCATGCATATCCGCAATGCGCCGACGCGGCTCATGAAGGAGCTCGGCTATGGCGCCAATTACCGTTATGCGCATGACGAGCCTGACGCCTATGCGAGCGGCGAGAACTATTTTCCCGACGAGCTGCGCGGACGCACGTATTATCATCCGGTCGCGCGCGGGCTCGAGATTCGAATCGCCGAAGCTCTGGCGCGATTGAAGAAGAAAACACCAGAGTGACATAGCCGTGCTCGATCCGAGACTCCTTCGAACTGAAACCGAAGCCGTCGCCGCCAATCTGGCGCGCCGTGGCTTTCAACTCGGCATCGAGGCGCTCAAGGCGCTCGATGAGCGGCGCAAGAGTGCGCAGATCGAAGTCGACCGGCTGCGCAACGAACGCAACACGCAGTCCAAGGCCATCGGCAAGGCGAAGGCAAGTGGAGCGGACATCGCGCCATTGCTGCTGGCCGGCGAAGCCATGGGCAACGATCTCGCGGCGCGCGAAAAGGAACTCGAGACGCTGCAGGCGGAACTCGATCAGTTGCAGCTCAATATTCCGAATCTACTGCATGTCAGTGTGCCGGAGGGGCGCGACGAAACGGCCAACGTCGAAGTTCGCCGCTGGGGCGAACCGCGGCAATTTGATTTTGAGCCGCTCGATCACGTGGCGCTCGGCGAACGGCTGGGACAACTCGATTTCGAAACGGCAGGGCGGATATCCGGCGCGCGCTTCGCTGTCTTGACGGATGGCGTCGCCCGCCTGCACAGAGCCCTCGCGCAGTTCATGCTTGATGTGCACACGCGCGAGCACGGCTATCGCGAAGTCTGTCCACCGTATCTGGTGCTGCCTGCGGCACTGCACGGTACCGGTCAATTGCCTAAGTTCGAGCAGGATCTCTTCGGCGTGCGCGGCGAGTCCGGGCTTTATCTCATTCCGACGGCCGAAGTGCCGGTGACGAATCTCGTGCGCGAGCAGATCCTGGCGCCGGAGAAGTTGCCGCTGCGCTTCGTCGCGCATACGCCGTGCTTTCGCTCGGAAGCAGGCTCCTATGGGAAAGACACACGCGGCATGATTCGCCAGCATCAGTTCGATAAGGTCGAGCTCGTGCATATCGTCCGGCCGGAGGATTCGTATGTGGAGTTCGAACTCCTCACGAAGAACGCGGAACAAATTCTCCAGCGGCTCGAATTGCCCTATCGCGTGATGGCGCTGTGCGCGGGCGACGTCGGCTTTGCGAGCGCCAAGACCTACGATCTCGAAGTCTGGCTGCCCGGACAGAAACGCTATCGGGAAATTTCTTCCTGCAGCAACTGCGAGAGCTTTCAGGCGCGTCGCATGCAGGCGCGCTGGAGAAATCCGGCAACGGGAAAGCCCGAGTTCGTGCATACGCTCAACGGTTCAGCGCTCGCTGTCGGGCGTACGCTCGTTGCGGTGCTCGAGAACTATCAAAGGAAGGACGGCACGGTAGCGGTGCCGTCAGTACTGCAGTCCTATATGGGAGGCGTCGCCGAGCTCAAACGCTGAGAGCTCGGCGGCGCTTTCGATCGAAGTCTAGTTGCGGGACGACGCCATCAGGCGCAGCACATACCAGAACATCAGCGCGATCGAGGCGAACAGTTGCAGGGAAGCAGCGACGTACCGGTCCTGCGGATAGTGGTGCAGGACATTGGACGTGTCGTAGAGCACGGCGGCACCGGCCAGTCCGATCATCGCCACGGAGAACCAGGTTCCGAGTTGCCAGCCAAACCACAAAGATCCGAAAATTGCGATCAGCGCCAACATTCCGGCCCAGACCACGATGCCGCGAAGGAATGAAAAGTCCTTCCGTGTGATGTGGGCGACGCCCATCAAGCCGACACAGCTGACGATCGTAATCAGCGCCGCGCTCTGCGTGACCCCGGGCGCTTTCATCTCACAAACATAGATCATGGGCGCGAAGATGATCGCTTCGACAACCACGTAGGCTGCCAGAGTCAGATACTGCACAGGCAAGGACTGAATGGTGTTTGCGGTGCGTGAAGCCAGCCAGCCCGTAAGCATGAAGCCGCCGAGAATGAGCGGCCAATTGCGAATCATGGGCAGCGCGACGCGCTCCGCGATGCCGCTCTGGAACAACGCGACCTCGACGAGCGCAAACGCCACAACCGCCAGCGCGAGATGCACATACGTGCGCCAGATGAATTGGGCGCGAGTCTCCTGATCGAGCTCGGCTACCGGAATTCCTGTCATCGTCGCTTCCATGGGGTCTCTCCTCGAATAGGGTCGGGTCGCAGTCTAACACTTGAGCGGGTGCAGCCGAAGAACCGAGCCCTTTCGACCGCAGCCGCGCTGACACGGGTCTTGGGATCGCGGCGGCGATTTCAAGTTCCCGGCGGCCGGCTGGGAATTCCACTTTCGCCGGGAATTGCGTTTAAACTGCGGCCGCTTTCGACCCCGATTCGACATCCTACGGAGAGGTGGCAGAGCGGTTGAATGCACCGGTCTTGAAAACCGGAGGCCCTTAACGGGGCTCGTGAGTTCGAATCTCACCCTCTCCGCCAGATTCCCTGGACGCAAAAGAAAAGGGGCAGGTGTCGCCACCTGCCCCTCGTATTGGAGCGAGACGCGAAGCGTCCCGCCCGGACTTTAGGCGCTGCGCGTCCGCCAGCCCTGGTGATACCCCTCGCGCGCATCCCGCGCGTAGGGAATGGGCGCCACCTTCACGCGAACATCGAGCTGCTTGTGACGCTCGACAGTCGTCTTCTTCGTGCCGCCATTCTCTTCGCCCCAGGTGAGCGTGAGCACGTCGCCAACGTTGATGTTCTCGTCCACCACGCCGAGCGAGAGCGCCGTGCGTTCGTTGAAGCTGTAGCCGCCGAACATCGAAAAGCCGACCGTCTTGCCGCCCATGCTCACCTTGTCGTAGGAGGATGAGGCGTAGTTCGCGATCGGAATATCGAAGAACTTGTAAAGGTCGCTCCCTGGCATGAAGAGCGAGGCGTAGATCTTGGCCATGTCATCGGCGTTCCAAGCGAACGTCACCTTCTTGCGCTGTGGCTTCTTGTCCTTGACGAGCTTCTCGAGCGCCTCGCGTCCGATGAAATCGTGGTCGAACTTCACGAAGGGGCCATAGCCGAGTTCATACGGCGTGAGGTAATAGTCCTCGATGTTGTCGGAGACGAAGCTGCCGCCGATGGAGCCCGTGGCCTCATAGCCGCCAGCCGGCAACCACTCGCGATACTTCTTCATCTTCTCGCCGGTGTAGACGGCGGGGAGAGGCGATGGAATCCAGCCGGACTCGAGCGTGTTGCTCGCGTATGCCCGTGAGCCGACTGGCACCAGCCCGAATTCACGGCCCGCTTCCAGAATGGCGTCGCGAATCTCATCGCCCTCGGCGTAGGGGCCCCAGATTTCAAGACCGGGCGCGCCGGCCATGCCATGACGCAGGGCGCGCACCTTGCGGCCCTTCACCGTGATGGCGTCCATGGTGAAGAACTTGACATCCGGAATCGGCCCACCATTCACCTTCGCGAGAATCTTGGCCGCGTTCGGACCCTGCACCTGGAAACGGTAGTGCCGGCGAATGACCGCCTTGCCGCGCGGGTGCGAGGGCGAGCGGTCGTCGCGGATGACGTCGACCTTGTAGCCGCCCGTCTCCGCGTGGAACTGCAGCCAGTTCACCGTGGGCGCGCGGCCAACGAACAGCAGCTCATCCTTGTCGAGATAGAAAAGAATGCCGTCGCCGATCACGTAGCCGTCGTAGCTCACCGGCACCATCTGCTTGGCGCGGTTCGGCGCGAAGTTCGCAAAGCTGTTGATGGTCGTCTGCGACATGAGCTTCAGCGCATCCGGACCTTTGACGGTGAATTCCGCCATGTGGTGCGACTGGTCGAAGAGGACCGCCGTTTCGCGCCAGGCGCGCTGCTCATCGCGCCAATTGGTGAACTCGCTCGGAACCACCGGGTAGACGTAGGCGCCGAGCTGCGAATTGCGCAGCATCTTCACCGGATTGCCGGCCGCCTTTAACACGCTCTCCAGATTTTGCTGACTCATGACTGCTACTGACCTCACTGCTGCCGAATACTGACTTGGATGGCGCCCAGACCCACCCACGGGACAGGGCTATCAATTATGGGATGTTCTTCGATCTAGGGGGAAGCCGTCTCGCCCGCCAGTGAAACGCCATTCGTTCCTGGGCCAATTCCCGGCCGGCAGACGCTCTCCTGGGGTTCTCGCGACCTGTCCTTGCTACTCAAGCAGCGGGTCGTCCTTCGGCAGTTGTTTGGAATACCAGATCGCAAGCTTGTGACGCATCGTCTTCTCGGAGACCTGATCCTCGGGCACGGGCTGGATGATCTTGTCGTGGACCAGCAAGCGGTAGACGTACAGCAGTTTCTCGCTCGCGGAATCGGTCGGCTCGAACTCGACGGCGCCCCGTCCGACCGCGTACTGCATGGCTGCGAGGAGGGCGGCCTTGAAGAGTTCGCCTTCATGCTTGAGCTTCTTCATCGCAACCCCCGTCCTTCCCGGCGCTCGGCAAGACTCTAGCATTGCGTGACCCTGTTCACAGACTACCGCGCGGGGCCGCCCGCCGGCTCGCCAGCCCTTGCAGCTGCTAAAGCGCTGATTCTGGGGGCCGATACGAGTTGAGTGACACTCGGTCTGCCAATACGGCAGTCCGACACCATGCGGATGCCGGGCGGCAATTGCAGACGATGAAATTACTCTACGATCGCTTCGATCGATCAATGTGGCATGGTCTGCTGGCAGGCGGCGCCATTCTGGCGATTTCCTCGCTCGGCCTCTTCTACCTGTATCACTCGGCGCGCGAGGCTCAGCTGGACGCCGTACGCACGGAACTCGTGCAGCTCGCGCGCGTGGCGGCCGTGCAGGTCGATGGAGATCTGCATCGCACCATCCGGTCGCCAAGCCAGACCGGGAGTCGCGAACATCTGGCGGTACTTGCGCCGCTGGTGAAATTTCACAAAGCGACGTCCGACGTCATCTACGTGTACACCGCGATCCTGGTCGGCCATCAGATCTACTATCCAGTCGGAACGGACTACCTGTACCGCGTCGCTGGCGACGATGTCCCGCCCGATCCCATCATGGCGCCGTACAACGGCAACGACCCCGCGCTGCGCCGATCGCTCGAGCGGCATGAAGTCGCCGTCAACACGGAACCTGTGCAGGAGGCGTTGCGCAGCTACATGAGTGCATACGCCCCGTTCTATGACAGCCGCGGAGCTTTTGTCGGCGTGGTTGGCATCGACATGTGGGTGAGGGATTTCGATGCGCGCCTCGCCGCCATACGCCGCGCCGGGATCAGCGCTTTCTTCGCTGTCGCGGCGCTATCGCTACTTGCGGGTTTCGCGGTGCTGCGTCTGAGCCGCGCGGTACAAACTGCGCGGCTGCACGACAAGGCTATCAGCGGCCGTCTCGCCGAGGCGAAGGCGCACGCGGAAATCCAGGCGCAGCGCGCAGAGGCGGCTTTGCAGGCGAAGACCGAGTTCCTCGCGATGATGAGTCACGAGATTCGCACGCCGATGAACGGTGTGCTCGGCTTCGCGAATCTCCTGCTCGAGACGCCGCTCGAGCCGGAGCAGCTCGAGTTCGTGCAAACCATCCAGCGTTCGGGCGATGCGCTGCTCGCGATCATCAACGACATCCTGGACTATTCGAAGATCGAAGCGGGGCGGCTAGGCATCGATCATGTCGAGTTCGATCCGCATGCGGTCTGCGACGACGTGGTCGCGCTGCTGCAACCGGCCGTTGCGGAGCGGCGCCTGTCGCTCAGCCTCGATTTCGGCGCAGACGTGCCGCGGCTCGTGAATGGCGACCCTGCACGCATGCGGCAGGTCCTGATCAACCTCGCGAGCAATGCTGTGAAATTCACCGAACGGGGCGGGGTGTTCATCAGCGTTTCGCAGGCTGCAACAGGCGGCATCAAGGTCAGCGTCACGGATACCGGGATCGGCATCGCGCCACAGCAGTTGGAAAAGCTCTTCCGCAGCTTCACGCAGGCGGACTCGTCCACCACGCGCCGCTACGGCGGCACAGGCCTGGGTCTTGCGATCAGCAAGCACCTGGTGGAGCTGATGGGCGGACAGATTGGCGCCAAAAGTGAATCGGGGAAAGGCTCGACGTTCTGGTTTGTTTTGCCGCTGCATGACGTATCGCGAGTGCTCGCAGACGCCGTGGCATCCGCAGATGCCGCCGGCGAGGCACAGGCAGTCCCGGCCGCTGCGCCCACTGTGCCGCCGCGCTTGCGCGGCCGGTTGCTCCTCATCGAGGACAATCGGGTGAATCAGAAAGTCGCCACGCACATGCTGGTGAAACTCGGCTATGCAGTGGCAATCGCCGAGCACGGCAGGGCGGGGATCGAGCGGCTCGAAAACAG
>JBGPLJ010000192.1:0-7105 GCA_041486385.1 Steroidobacteraceae bacterium | reverse complement strand
TTGCCATATCGGCGACAAGGATGCCCTCGAGCGCATCCGGCGCATCCGCAATGCCGACCGGCACCATCATTTCACGCTGGTCTGCCGCGACCTGTCGGAAATCGCCCGTTATGCTCGTGTCAACAATGCGCAGTATCGGTTCCTGCGTGCACACACGCCGGGCCCCTTCACTTTCCTGCTGGCGGCGACACGGGAAACTCCCCGCAGGCTCCAGAATCCACGCCGCCGCACTATTGGCATCCGGGTGCCGGATCACCCGGTACCGCAGCTCCTGCTGGCGGAATTGGGCGAGCCGTTGATGAGCTCGACCCTGATGCTGCCGGGCGATCCACAGCCCCTGACCAATGCACATGAAATTCGGGACCGCCTGGAGCACGAGGTCGAGGTCGTTCTCGACGGCGGCGACTGCGGCATCGAGCCAACCACGGTCATCGATCTCGCTGTGGATCCGCCCGCGGTCGTGCGGTCCGGCAAGGGCCGCCTGGTGACGGCCGCCGACGCCACGCCTGCGAGCTCAAGCCACGTATAATTACCGGTGTGTCGATGACAACAGGCAATAGCCGGCAACGACGAGCTGAGAGGGGATTTATTCGTGTTAATAAACAGATACTTACAAAGTATATCTACGAAGTCTATTGAGGAAGGTTGCCACGCTCCGCAGCCTTGCAACCGTCACCGGTCGGCCTGAGCGGCACGCATCAGTGTCCAGTATTCCTCCCCGCGGACGTGTCGTTTCCGGCATGCGCCCGACGGGTCAATTGCATCTCGGCAATTTCCATGGCGCGCTCAAGAACTGGACGCAGCTGCAGTACGAGCATGAATGCTTCTTCTTCGTGGCGGACTGGCACGCGCTCACCACAGGCTACGAGAAGTCGGCTGAGATCTCCGGGTTTGTCTGGGAGATGGTCATCGACTGGCTGGCTGCCGGCCTGAATCCGGGCGTCGCAACCATTTTCATTCAGTCGCGTATTCCGGAACACGCGGAGCTGCATCTGCTGCTCTCGATGATTACGCCCCTGAGCTGGCTCGAGCGTGTCCCCACCTACAGGGACCAGCAGGAGCAGCTCAAGGACAAGGATCTTGCTACCTACGGCTTCCTTGGCTATCCGCTCCTGCAGTCGGCGGACATCCTCGTTTACCGGCCGGGCTACGTGCCGGTGGGCGAAGATCAGGTCGCGCATGTCGAGATTACGCGCGAGATCGCGCGGCGCTTCAATCACATCTATGGCCGGGAGCCGGACTTCGAACAGAAATGCGAGAAGGCCATCAAGCTGCTCGGTGGGCGCAACAGCACGCAGTACCGGCAACTGCGCAAGAAGTTCCAGGAAGAAGGCGATGCCGACGCCTTGGGGCGCGCGCGCGTGATCGTGGAATCCAATACGCGGATTACGGTTGCGGACCGTGAAAGATTGCTGGGCTTCCTCGAAGGTGGCGGCGTGACCATCCTGCCGGAGCCGCGAGTGCTCCTGACCCGAACGCCCAAAGTGCCGGGTACCGATGGCCGGAAGATGTCGAAATCCTACGGCAACACGATTGGACTTCGCGAAGACCCGGATGAGGTCGCCCGCAAGCTCAAGACCATGCAGACCGACCCGGCGCGGGTCCGGCGCACCGATCCAGGCGATCCGGACAAATGTCCGGTGTGGGATTTGCACAAGATCTATTCGACCGCTGAAGTGCAGTCGTGGGCGAGCCAGGGGTGCCGCACCGCAGGGATCGGTTGCCTCGAATGCAAGAAGCCGCTCATCGACAAGATCGTCGAGGAGATCTCCGGCATTCGCAAACGCGCGCAGGAATTCGAGGACAATCCCGAGCTCGTTCGTGGCATTATTGCGGAGGGTTCCGAGAAGGCGCGCGAGGCTGCGCGTCAGACGCTGGAAGAAGTACGGCAGGCCATGGGCCTGCAGTACCGGTAGGCGCTTTAATTTCAAGGCCGCTTGGGGCTACACCCATGAAACCTCAACTCACCGTTGTCGAAAGCGAGCGTGAGCTGCCACTCGCCGAAGCGCAGCCGTCGCAGGGTGAGATGCCGTTTGCGATCGTCGACGGCGAGCCGATGACCGAGATGCCACGGGACCTCTACATACCGCCGCAGGCGCTCGAGGTGTTCCTGGAGGCGTTCGAGGGTCCGCTCGACCTGCTCCTGTATCTCATCCGCCGCCAGAATCTCGACATTCTCAATATTCCGATCGCCGAGATCACGCGCCAATACATGCGCTATATCGAGCTCATGCAGGATCTCGAGCTGGAGCTTGCCGGCGAATACCTCGTAATGGCCGCGATGCTGGCCGAGATCAAGTCGCGCATGCTGTTGCCGCGTCCGCAGGGTGACGGGACGGAGGAAGAGCAGGACCCGCGCGCGGAACTCATCCGGCGGCTGCAGGAGTACGAGCGGTACAAGAAGGCGGCGGAAGACATCGATACCTTGCCGCGTCTCGAGCGCGATCAATGGACGGCGTCGGCGGAGCTCGCCGACCGGAAAGTCGTGCGCCTCGTGCCGCAGGTGGGGCTGCAGGAAATGCTGTTCGCCTTCAAGGACGTGCTCGCGCGCTCGCAGATGTTCGCGCACCATCACATCCGGCGCGAAGGGCTCTCGGTGCGCCAGCGGATGTCGGACGTGCTCGCGGCCTTGCGGGCCACGAGCTTCGTCGAGTTCGTGCAGCTCTTTCGTCCGGAAGAAGGGCGGCACGGTGTGACCGTAACCTTCATCGCGTTGCTCGAGCTGATGCGCGAAGGTCTGGTGGAGCTGGTGCAGGCGGAACCCTATGCGCCGCTTCATGTGCGGTCCGCGAGCGGCCGGCACCTGACGCTGGTTGCCGACAACCCGGAACCCGAAGTGGCGCTATCGGTCGAAGCGCTCGACAATGCAGACAGCAACGATGAGGCTAGCGAGTGATGAACGAACAATACGTTCGCAACGTGATTGAGGCGGCGCTGCTCGCGGCCGGACGTCCGCTCAGCATCGATGAGCTGCTCGCATTGTTCGAGGAGCGCGACCGGCCGGAGAAGGACGACGTCAAGTCGGCCCTCGAGACGATCGCAAGCGAGTACGGCGACCGGGGTATCGAATTGCGCAAAGTGGCGAGCGGTTATCGCGTGCAGATTCGAACGAACGTTGCCGCCGAGGTCTCGCGCCTGTGGCAGGAGCGGCCGCAACGCTACTCGCGCGCGCTGCTCGAAACGCTGGCCCTGATCGCCTATCGCCAGCCAGTGACGCGCGGCGAGATTGAAGACGTGCGCGGCGTGCAGGTGAATCCGAACATCGTGCGCACGCTCATCGAACGCGGCTGGGTGCGCGTGGTCGGGCATCGCGAGGTTCCAGGACATCCGGAGCTGCTCGCAACGACACGCGAATTCCTCGACTACTTTGGTCTCGCCAGCATTGACGAGCTGCCAACACTCGCGGCATTGCGCGACATGGACAATGTCGGCCTGCAGCTCGAGTTGCCCGCAACCGATGCCGCGAGTGCGGACGGCGGTGATGCGGGTCTGGCTGCTGCAGTGGCGGTGCAAGCCGAGGCGGAGCTTGTCGGCGCGGATGACGGCACGGACGACCACGCAGACGACAATAGCGCTGATGACGAAGAGCAGCAGGCAGGCGACGCGCAGGCGGCCCGCCCTGGTCTCGTTGCTGCGCCGGACAATCGCGACGACGCCTGACCCAATCGAATCGCAATGCGTGAACGCGTGCAGAAGCTGCTCGCGAGCCAGGGCTATGGTTCGCGCCGGGAAATCGAACGGTGGATACGCGCCGGGCGGCTCGTTATCAATGGCACGCCGGCCGTACTCGGAACGCTGGTCGACCCCACTGACCGAATTTCGCTGGACGGCCGCCCCCTGCATTTGAACCGGCCGGCCGCGGGCCCCGAAATCTGCATCATGTATCACCGTTCAACCGGTGAAAGCCTCGATCCGGATGCGGATCCACCCGCGCGCCTCTTTGCGTCGCTTCCGAAGCGTGCCGGGCGGCGTTGGATCTTTGTGAGTCCGATGAATCCGCCGGACAGCGGCCTCGAGCTCCTCACCACCGATGGCGACCTCGCGAGTGCGCTCATGCGCCGCGCCAGCACGCTCGGTGCGCGTTTTGCGGTGCGCGTGCGGGGCGAGATTTCGCCGGAACAGCTCGCGCAAATTTCCGCTGGCCACCTGGACGACGGCACGGAACTCGGTGCGGTTACCGTCGAAGCGGCGGGCGGCGAGGGCTCGAATCGATGGTACGAGATTGCGCTCGCGAGCCCGCGCGCAACGTCGGTGCGGCGGCTCTGTTCGCTCGCCGGTCTCGAAGTGAGCCGCTCGATGCGAGTTCTCTATGGACCGCTGGCACTCGATCCTGAACTCCCGCGTGGCCGGCATCGTGAACTGACCCCGAGCGAAGTCGCGAGCCTGCGCGTCGCGGCTGGACTCGAAGCCGCCGCACCGGCGCCGGCTGCGGTCACATCGCAGGCGCGTCGCAAGTCATCCCGCGAGGCAGGTCGAGCGATAGCAGGCCTGCGAAAGGCAGGACAGCGCAAAGCCAGCGGCAAGAAGGTGCGATAAGTGTTCGTCCTGCGGAACGCGTTGCGCCGGGACTAGTCTCCATGCGACCTCGGCTGCTTGCACCGCGTTTCTGGCCGGCCTGGATCGGGCTCGGCATCCTGCGGCTCCTGCAGCCTTTGCCTCTCGCGGTGCAGATCCAGATCGGATCGCTCCTCGGATGCCTCGTCTCGTATCTGCCGCTCAGCCACATACGGGTAGTGCGGCGCAATCTCGAGCTGTGCTTCCCTGAACTCAACGGTGCCGAACGCCAGCGCCTCCTGCGGCGCAACTTCGCAAGCCTCGGCGTCGGTGTGCTCGAAATCGCCAACGTCTGGTGGTGTTCGAATGAGAGTATTCGGCGCATGACGGAGTTCGTGGGCTTCGAACATCTGCATGCAGGGCTCGCGCGCGGCCGCGGCGTGATCGTGATCGGGGCGCATTTCACCACCATGGAGATGGGCGCCCGAATCCTCGGCACCGTCGAACCGCTCAACGTGCTCTATCGCGATCCCAACAACGAGGTGCTCGCGCACACCATGCGCAAGAACTATGCGAAGTTCGCGCGCCGCGCGATTGTGCCGGACGATATCCGCACGGTGGTGCGGGCGCTGCGCTCGAATGAAGTCGTCTGGTACGCGCCCGATCAGAGCTTTCGCAAGAAGGGCGCGGTGATGGTGAACCTGTTCGGGATACCGGCGCCGACGAACGTCTTTACCTCACGCCTTGCGCGCATGACGGGCGCGGTCGTGCTGCCTTACTTCTTCGAAAGACTCCCAGCCGCGCGCGGCTATCGGGCCGTCATGTTGCCGCCCCTCGAGAACTTTCCGAGCGACGACGCGATTGCCGATACGGAGCGCTATAACCGGTTGCTCGAAGCGCACATCCAGCACGTTCCCGAGCAATACCTCTGGGTGCACCGGCGCTTCAAGGGGCTGACCGCAACGGATCCCGACTACTACGGGCGTGATGCGCGGCGGCACCGGCCCAGTGGGTCGGATGATTGAGTCTTGAGTTATTGCGCCTCGAACGTCTGACCGCAGATGCCACGGCTCGCAGGTCCCAATAGAAAGAGATAAGGATGCACAATGGAGTCGGCGGCCGGCAGCGCGCCCGCGACCTCGCCGGGAAACGCTTGCATGCGCTTGCGCGTGCGCACCTTGCCCGGATCGATACTGTTGGCGCGGAGTTGCCCAGTGCCGCTCACCTCATCCGCCAGCACCCGCATCAATCCTTGTGCCGCGTACTTTGAGACCGCGTACGCCCCCCAGTAGGCGCGCGGCTCCCGGCCAACGTCACACGTGGTGAAGACGATCGATGCATCGTGCGAAGCCTTCAGCCATGGCAGGCAACTCTGCGTGAGTATCATCGCGGCCGTCAGATTCACGTGCAGCACACGGTTCCAGGTCGGGACGTCGTACTGATCGATGGGCGTGCGCGCGCCGAAAATGGCCGCGTTGTGCAGGAGGCCGTCGAGCCGGCCGTAATTCCTGCCGATGGCGTCGGCGGCCGCGGCGTAGTCATCGGGACCCGCCCGCTCGAAGTCGAGCGGCAGAATTGCGGGCGTCGCTCCGCCAGCCGCGACGATCTCGTCATACACTGCTTCGAGCTTGCGGACAGTGCGTCCGAGCAGCAGGACTGTGCCGCCGTTGGCCGCGACCGCGAGGGCAACGGCACGGCCAATGCCATCGCCCGCGCCGGTGATCAGTACGACGCGCTCGCGCATGACGCCAGCTGGCGCCAAATAATGGCGAGGGTCGACGGAACTCAAGCGGAGCGCGCCGCGCGCCACGCGCGCCACAACAGACGGAGCGCGCCGTCGGCGCTGGATGACTGGGGTGTGAATCCGCTGCGTCGCATGTGTTGCAAAGAAGCGAGCCCCAGCGTGCCGAGCACAATGGCCGCGCGTTGCCGCGGGCGATCGACCAGCCGCAGTTCCAGCGCCTCCGTGATCAGCGCTTGGGCCTGCGCCGCGCACGCGTTCAGCAATGTGAGCGTTTGCGGCGACGGCGAGGTGGCGGCAAGCTCGGCTGTGCTCACGCCAGACGCCCGCAAGCGTGATTGCGGCAGGCGCAAGCGGCCGGCTGCGGCATCCCTGCGAGCGCTGCGCAGGATTTCCACCAGTCGCAGTCCCCGGCCGAGTGCGCCGCCGAAGCGGCGTGCATCGCTGCGCCGAACGAGCGACGGCTGCGCGAAGCTCGCGGCCAGCTGCTGGAGGAGTCCGCCGCCACGCTGCAGATAGCCCGTGAAGTCATCTTCGTCGACAATGGGTCGCGCGGACAAATCATGTTCGGCGGCAACGAGGTAGTCCGACAGGCCTGTGATTTCCAGGTCGAGCGGCTCGGCGGCCGCCAACAACGCACGTCCGATCGGGTGCAGCGGTTTGCCGCGAACGAGGCGCTCAGTTTCCTCGCGCAACCAGGCGAGCTTGAGGTGAGCGGCGGCGTGCTCGGTTTCGGGATGCACCGCTGCCCGTATTTCGGCGTCAAATGCGTAGAGCGCCGTGAGCGCGGCGCGCACATCGTCCGGGGCGAAGAGCAGGGCGTAGTAGCGGGGCGATCCTGCGGGAGCGGCCCGCTCCCGCAGGATTCGT
>JBGPLJ010000191.1:0-7153 GCA_041486385.1 Steroidobacteraceae bacterium | reverse complement strand
GATGAATGGCGCCACGCCGGCGGGCAATTGGACTGGCGTGTTTCGCCGTGGCGAGAAGCTGCGACTGCGCTTCATCAATGGCTCGTCGATGACCATCTTCGACGTGCGGATACCGGGCCTGAAGATGACCGTAATCGCAGCCGATGGACAGAATGTTGATCCCGTCATCGTTGATGAATTTCGTATTGGAACTGCCGAGCTCTATGACGTGCTGGTCGAGCCCGAGGACGAGCAGCCGTACACGATTTTCGCCCAGTCGATGGATCGTTCCGGGTTCGCGCGCGGCACACTCTCACCGCGCGCCGGGCTGCAGGCGAAGATTCCGTCGCTTGATCCAAGAGCGCTCCTCACGATGGCCGATATGGGGATGGGCCACGACATGGCAGACATGCCGGACATGCCGGATATGCCGGATATGCCGGGGATGCACCACGGAAGCGTCCCGCCCCTCAAGCATCCTGCGTCTGAGCAAGCTCCCGGCGTCGATGCGCAGGTCGTGCAGGCGAAGAACACACTGTCGGACCCGGGTGTTGGCCTGCGCGACAATGGCCGGCGCGTGCTGACGTATTCTGATCTGCACACGCTCGGCGGACCGATCGATCCGCGCCCCCCGGAGCGCGAGATCGAACTCCATCTCACCGGACACATGGAGCGTTTCATGTGGTCCTTCGACGGCAAGAAATACTCCGAGGCCGAGCCCCTGCGCTTCAATCACGGCGAGCGACTGCGCATTGTCCTTGTCAACGACAGCATGATGACGCACCCCATCCACCTGCACGGGATGTGGAGCGAAATCGAGTCGCCGGACGGCGCCTTTCAGGTGCGCAAGCACACCCTCCTCGTGCAACCGGCCCAACGATTGAGTTATCTCGTCAGCGCCGATGCGCTGGGGCGCTGGGCGTATCACTGTCACCTCCTCTTTCACATGGAGGCGGGAATGTTTCGCGAGGTCGTGGTCGCGCCCGCATCCGATTCGGCGCGGGGAGGTTGACACCATGCGTCCGCACGCACGCAGCTCGGTTCCCGCGCTCGCACTGATCACGGCTCTGTCAGCACATGCCGGGAGCGAATCGCAGCATGTGCCACCGGCACCCCCCGCGCGACCCATGCCCGACATGCCCTATCACGACATGGTCGAAATGATGCAGATGGACGATACGGCGCGGGCAGGCATGGTGCAGCTCGATCGCTTCGAGTGGCGCAGTGCCAATGCGGGCGCCTGGGATGCACACGCCTGGTACGGAGATGACTACAACAAACTCTGGTTCAAGACGGAGGGCGAGCGTGCACGCGGTCGGACGGAAGGCGCCCGCGCGGAGCTCTACTGGGATCGGATCGTCGCGCGCTGGTGGAGCCTGCAAGTGGGGGCGCGCCAGGACTTCGGGTCGGGTCCATCACGCACGTGGGCAGCGATTGGCACGCGGGGCCTTGCGCCGCAGTGGTTCGACATCGAAGCGACCCTCTATCTGAGCGATGGCGGGCGTACGGCGGCGCGATTTCAGGCGCAATACGAGCTGCTACTCACACAGCGCCTGATCATCCAGCCGCAGCTCGAAATGAATCTCTACGGCAAGAGCGACCCACCGCGCGGCCTCGGCAGCGGTTTATCTGATCTCGAGGTCGGCCTGCGCCTGCGCTACGAGTTCCGGCGTGAGTTCGCCCCTTACGTGGGCTTGACCTGGAGCGGCACCTTTGGCGAGACCGCAGATTTCAAACGCGCGAATGCCGAAGAACCCCGCGAGACGCGCGTGGTGGCTGGCGTTCGCGTATGGTTCTGAGAATCAGAGGTTAAATCATGAAAGTACTGAAGTTCGTTGCACTCGCCGTCATCAGCCTGGTCGTTGTTGGCATCGGGTTCATATTCTCCGGGGCTTACAACGTGGCGGCGGATGATCCTCATTGGGGAGCAACGTCATGGCTGCTTGATGCTGCGCGCGAGAGGTCGATTGCAGTGCGCTTGAGTGCCGCCACAGTTCCGCCGCTGGATGACGCAAAACTCATTGCCATGGGCGCCGAGCACTACGCTGAGATGTGCACGGGCTGTCATCTTGCACCGGACCTGCAAGACTCGGAACAGCGTGCAGGGCTTTACCCGCAACCGCCGAATCTCATTGAGCACGGGCGAGATCACAGTGCTCAGGAGACATTCTGGATCATCAAGCATGGTTTCAAGATGACCGGCATGCCTGCCTGGGGCGCAACGCACGATGATCACAGCATCTGGGCGATGGTCGCATTTCTTCACAAACTGCCGGAGCTCTCACCGCAAGCGTATCGCGCGCTCATCGCGCAAGGCGGAGACGAGGACACACACAGCGAGCACAGCGGGCATCACGACACGATGGAGATGGCGCCGATGAAGGGCGAAACGGATAGCGATCAAGCTCAGCCGCCCGCTGCCGTGGTCGATCAGTTCTTTCGTGCACTGGCATCCGGCGATGCCAGCGCTGCCGGCGCCCTGCTCGATCCCGCTGTTGTTATCTACGAGAGCGGCGGTGTCGAGCGGTCGCGCACCGAGTACGCGGCCGAACATCTCGGCGCCGACGCAGCGTTTCTCAAGTCCGCCACGCACAAAATGATTTCGCGGACCGGTGAGGTGGTTGGTGATCTCGCGTGGGTCGCGACCGAAGCCCGCCTCACGTCGCTAGGCGCCAAGCCAGTCGATCTCGTCAGCACCGAGACGATGATTCTGCGCAAACAGCCAGGCGGGTGGCGCATCGTCCATATCCATTGGTCGAGCCGCAAAGCCGCGCATTGAAGTGGGACACCGTATGAACACGCAACACAAGCATCACGGACACCCTGAGAAGTCGGCGGACCACTCGCAAGTCGACACGACTGAAACGCAGACTGATCCGGTTTGCGGCATGACAGTGTCCCCTGCGTCGCCCCACAAGGCCGAGTACGCAGGACGGTCGTACGCATTCTGCTCGGCGGGCTGCCGAACCCGATTCATGGCGAATCCCGCACAGTACGTCGAGCCTGACCGCAGTCCACGACCTGCTGAAGGCGCGTCCTCCGGCACGATCTATACCTGCCCGATGCATCCGGAGGTTCGGCAGCTCGGTCCCGGGACATGTCCAAAGTGCGGCATGGCGCTCGAACCTCTGATGCCCACCGCGACGGAAGATGACAGCGAGATCCGCCAAGTGCGTTTGCGCTTCATCATTGCGCTGGCGCTGGCCATCCCGGTCGTGCTCCTCGCGATGGTTCCACATTTCTTTCATTTGATGCTGACCCATGCGCAGGCATGGACGCTGCGCACGTTCGAGTTTGCGCTTAGCGCGCCGGTGGTCCTGTGGGCGGGGGCGGACTACTACCGCCGCGGCTGGCTCGGCGTCATCAACCGTTCTCCCAACATGTACACGCTCATCGGCCTCGGCGTGATCGTGGCATTCGCCGACAGCGTCGTTGCCACACTGGCGCCGAACTTATTTCCGGCAGAGATGCGAGACGAACACGGCATGATGCCCGTCTACTTCGAAGTCGCCGCCGCTATCGTCGCGCTGGTGCTCCTCGGTGAGTGGCTCGAGCTCAAGGCGCGCGGCCGCACGAGCGCTGCAATCCGCCAGCTCCTCGGCCTGACA
The DNA here is from genome assembly GCA_041486385.1 of Steroidobacteraceae bacterium. Lineage (GTDB taxonomy): Bacteria > Pseudomonadota > Gammaproteobacteria > Steroidobacterales > Steroidobacteraceae > JBGPLJ01. The sequence goes on along the minus strand of JBGPLJ010000191.1, from coordinate 3,566 downwards.
CCCAAGACTGCGCGCAGGATAGCCACGAATGGAACCGAGGAGGATGTCCCGCTCGCGTCGATCGCGGTCGGCGACCGGGTGCGTGTGCGTCCGGGTGAAAAGATTCCGGTCGATGGCCGAGTCGTCGAAGGACATTCCAGTGTCGATGAGTCGATGATCACCGGCGAACCGCTCCCGGTCGAAAAGATCAAGGGTACCCGCGTCGTCGGCGCAACGGTCAATCAGACGGGTACACTCGTCGTCGAGGCCGAGCACGTCGGCGCTGCCAGCCTGCTCGCGCAGATCGTCGCGCTCGTCGCGGCAGCACAGCGCTCCCGCGCTCCCTTGCAACGGCTCGCCGACAAGGTCGCCGCGTGGTTCGTGCCGTCAGTCATCGCGATCGCGATCGTGACTTTCTTCGTATGGTGGTCCGTTGGTCCGGAGCCGCGGCTTGCGTATGCGCTCGTCAACGCGGTGGCCGTGTTGATCATCGCCTGTCCCTGTGCACTGGGGCTCGCGACACCCATCTCGATCATGGTCGCCAGTGGGCGCGGAGCACAGCTCGGTGTCCTGTTTCGCAATGCGGCTGCCATTGAGACGCTGCGGACGGTCGACACACTCGTCATCGACAAGACCGGCACGCTGACGCTGGGCCGACCGGTGCTCGATCGCGTCATCGCACGTCCCGGATTTTCGGACCCGGAGGCGCTTGGACTCGCGGCAGGACTCGAGCGTGCCAGTGAACACCCGCTCGCCCGTGCGATCGTGGACGGTGCCGTTGCACGCGGCGTTTCAATTCCGGAAGTGACAGAGTTCCGATCCGTCACTGGTCAGGGCGTCACGGGCAATTCCGGAAGCCGCAAAATCGCGCTCGGCAACGCAGCGCTCATGCAGGCAACCGGGGCGGCAATCGATGCCGTGCTGGGAGAAATCGAGTCGCTCCGACAGAACGGCAGGACCACGATGTTCCTCGCGGTCGATGGCGAGCTCGCCGGCGTCATTGCGGTCGGCGATCCCATCAAGGAAACGACGCCTGCGGCACTCCAGGCCCTCAAGGAGGATGGCTTGAGGCTCATCATGCTGACCGGCGATAACCGCACAACAGCCAACGCGGTCGCCACGGGGTTGCCGATTGACGAAGTCATTGCCGAAGTGCAGCCGGCGCAAAAAGCGGCGGTGATCGCGCGTCTTCAGTTTGACGGCCGGCGTGTGGCGATGGCGGGCGACGGTATCAACGACGCCCCGGCGCTCGCTCAGGCCGACGTCGGCATTGCCATGGGAACCGGCACCGACATCGCGATGGAGAGTGCGCAAGTCACCCTGGTCAAAGGCGATCTGCGCGGCATTGTGCGCGCACGTCAACTGAGCCGGGCGACCGTTCGCAACATCAAGAGCAATCTTTTCTTTGCTTTCGGTTACAACGCGCTTGGAATTCCACTGGCCGCTGGCGTGCTCTATCCCATAACCGGCTGGCTCCTGAGCCCACTGATCGCGGCGCTGGCGATGAGCTTCTCGTCAGTCTCTGTCATCGGCAATGCGCTGCGGCTGCGGGGCGCGGCGCGCTGACAAGCTGGCCTGACGCATCCGACATAACTCACTCTCTTATATATACCGCTGCATCAGGGGCATCGGTCCCGGCGATGTCGCGGTGCTCGCATCGGCTGTTCCAATCTACTTCAGCCCGAGAATGACGACTCGGCTGGTATTCTTCGACGCTGGCCAGAGGGGTGATGACATCCCCACCGCGACCGCGATCTTTTGCCCCGCTCCCGTGTCATACGTGATGACTCCGCCCCCGATGGCGCCAGCGAGATTCTTCGACCACAACGACTTGCCTTGCGCCGCGTCGAATACATAAAAGTTGCCGCCCGCGTCGCCGAACAAAACGATGCCGCCTGCCGTCGGTGTCACACCACCCAACAAGGGAAACGGCGCCTTGAAACGCCACTTCCTGGCGCCGGTCGTCGCATCGGTCGCGGTCAACCATCCTGCCGCAAGGGAAGCGTCGTCCTGTTTGCCAAAACCTTCGCTCGCGCCGCTCCACGCCTGTCCGAGCGCAACGCTCTGCAGGGTTTCCTTCGGATTGGTGCGCACCGTCGTGCACCAGTCGATCTCTCCGGTGAAAATCGTGTTGTGTGCCGAGTCATAGGCTGGTCCATTCCACTCCGCGCCGCCCAGGGCACCGGGGCAAAAGCGGGTGCCCGCAGGCGTCAGCAGCGCATCCGCGTTCGACACGGTGGTCACCGGAATTCGATAGAGCCGTTTACCCGACTTCATATCGAAGGCGTAGAGGTGGCCATCCTTGGGCGCGATTGCGATCGTGCGTTTTCCGGTGCGCTTTCCGGCATTGGTCGTGAACAAGGTCGGTGCGGTCGACACGTCCCAATCGTGGAAGTCCCGTTGCACCAGCTGAAAGTGTTTTTGATAGGCACCGGTCTTCGCGTCGAGCACAACCAGCGAGCCCGTGTAGAGATTGTCACCGTGCCTGAAATCATCGACGAAGTCGGGAGCCGGATTGCCTCCGGGTACGTAGAGCAGTCCCGTCACGGGATCCAACGTGTATGACGTCCACGTTGCGCCGCCCGTAATCGGGAAGCTACTCTCGTTCTTCCAGGTCGTCGCGATGTCGGTTGATGCTGCACGAGCGGCCGGACCACGCGCAACGTCGGCAGGACCTCTGGGGACGAGGTAGAACTCCCACACGATCTTCCCGGTCGCGGCGTCGAGGCCATACATACGGCCCTTCACGCCTTTGTTATCGCCACCTGCATTGCCGATAAAGACAAGTCCGTTCCAGGCAATCGGCGACGCGGGCACCGTCTCGCCGATCTTGGGGTCCGCAATTGTTGTAGCCCAGAGCTTCTTGCCCGAACCGGCGTCGTAGGCCAATACGCGACCGTCCGTCGTGCCACGAAATACACGGCCGTCGAGATGGGCGACGCCGCGGTTCACTTGGAGGAAACCGGACGGAAAATCCTCGTGTGCGCGCCAGTTCTCCTGACAATTGTCCGGATTCACCGAAAATGTATCGTGTTCCGTCGTCCCGTACAGCGCGCCGCCGACCTGCACCAGGCCGGTCTGGAAGCTGACAGATTCACGAGTGTCATAGATACACAGAATCGCAAGATTCTTGACGGTCCTTGGGTTGATGGTTGCAAGGGGCGCAAAGCGCTCGGAAGTCAGGGTGCGGTTGTAGCTGGGCCAGTCGACCGGCCCGGCGGACACGAATGAGCCTTGGGCCAATAGCACGAGCAGTGCGATCGAGATCGGGCGCAACATGACGAATCTCCCTATGATCCGCTCGACGATACTCTCTTGGCACTTATGGGGAATACGTAATGTCCATTACCTTCGAGCGACGGAATCATTTTCATTGATAGCCGGAACGATCCGATGAGCCTGCAGAGCCAAACCGACACGCACCTCGACCGATCGGTGCTGCCAGTTACCAAGGCCTACCCTGGCAAGTCCGGCATAGTCACACTGCCCGATGGGCACGATGCATTTGCCGCGCGCGTGCTGCTCGCCAACGCCGCCGAGCGCACGCTCGATGTGCAGTACTACATCTGGCACCTCGACATGTCGGG
>JBGPLJ010000190.1:0-7186 GCA_041486385.1 Steroidobacteraceae bacterium | reverse complement strand
GGTCCTGAACGTCGGCGGCAGAGGCCGCTCGTGCATCCACCAGGCGCAGGCAAGCGGCACCGCGAGCTTCATGAGCTCAGAGGGCTGGAAGCGAAAGATGCCGAGATCGAGCCAGCGCTGCGCTCCTTTGCCGACGTGACCGACGACGGCGACGACCAGGAGGAGCAGCACGCCGAAGATCCAGCCCGGGAGCGCCACCATGCGCAGGTAGCGCGGATTGACGTTGGCTACCACCACCATTGTTGCGATCGCGAGCGCAAAGCGCACGACCTGCGCCCGCACCACCATCAGATTCTGCCCGCTCGCGCTGTAGAGCACGACGAGCCCGAAGCAGATGATCGCGAGGAGTCCGAGCAGCAGCGGCTCGTCGATGTGGAGCCGGCGCAGCAGTGCCGCCGATGCGGTGATCGTGCGGCGCGTGCGCGACGTGCTGATGTCTTCAAATTCCATGCTATTCCGCCGGGCCGGGGTCGGTTGCTGGCGCGGGCGCCGAAGCCGGCGCGGGCGCATCAGGCATCTTGCCGAGAAGATACGCGTCAATCACCTTGCGTGCGACGGGCGCCGCCGTGCCGCTGCCGCTGCGGCCATTCTCAACGAGCACGGCGACCGCAATGCGTGGCTTATCGGCCGGCGCAAAGGCGATGAAGATGCCGTGATCGCGCAGGCGCTCTTCGACCTGCTTCTCGTCGTACTTTTCGTTCTGCCCGAGACTGAAGACCTGGGCCGTGCCGCTCTTGCCCGCGACGGAATAGGGCGTGCCTTTCCACGCCAAGCGCGCCGTGCCATTCGGAAAGCTGGTGACACCGATCATGCCGCTGATCACGATGTCCCAATTCGCGGAATCGGCCTGCACCACCGCAACGGGGCGCGGCGGGATCTGCTGGTTCACGCCGGTGCGCGAGTCGCGAATCGCGGTGACCATGCGCGGCGCGAACGTGTGGCCGCGCGCCGCGATCTTCGCGGCGACGGTTGCGAGCTGCAGCGGCGTTGCGAGCAGGAAACCCTGACCGATGCCCACGATGACGGTCTCCCCGGGAAACCAGGTTTGTCCGTCACCGCGCGGGAACGTTCGACGCTTCCACTCGGGCGATGGCACGAGACCGGGTTTCTCACCGCCGACGTCAATCCCTGTCAGTGCGCCAAGTCCAAAGCGCGTGAAGAGTTGCGACAAGCGCTCGATGCCGACGGTGTTGGCGACATTATAGAAATAGACGTCACAGGATTGCGTAATGGCCTCGTGCATATCGACCGGACCATGACCGTCCTTCTTCCAGTCGCGGTAGCGATGGCTGCTGCCGGGCAGCGTGTAGAAGCCCTTGCAATAGTGCTTCTCAGTCGGATCGAAGCCCCTGGTTTCGAGGCCGGCGATGGCCACCAGTGGCTTGACAGTCGAGCCAGGCGGATAGGTGCCGCGCAGCGCGCGATTGAAAAGCGGCCGATCGATGCTGGTCGCAAGATCGTTGTAGTCCTTCGACGAAATACCCTTGGCGAAGAGGTTCGGATCGAAATTCGGCGTACTGGCAAATGCAATGACATCGCCACTGAGAGGATCGAGCGCGACGACGGCGCCGCGCATGCCGCCGAGCGCCGTTTCCGCGGCGAGCTGGGCGCGGATATCGAGGGCGAGCGTAAGGTCATCGCCTGCGCGCGGCACGCGCATCTCGAGCTTCGGCGTGAAAGCGCCCTGGCGCTCGACGGCGCGCCCCTGGGCATTCACGAGTACCTGGCGAAATCCGGCCTTGCCGCGCAGTTGCGCTTCGTATGCGAGCTCCACGCCGAGCTTCCCGATCGTCGAGAGACCCGCGTAGTCGCTTGGATCGATGCGCGTGACTTCCTGTTCGCTGATCGCGCCCACGTAGCCGAGCGCGTGCGAGGCGATCAGGCCGTAGCGATAGTTACGCGTGAGGCGTGTCTGGATTTCAACACCCGGAAATTCGTGGCGGTGCACGGCGAAGCGCGCGACCTCCTCGTCCGACAATTGCTGGCGAATCGGCACGCCCTCGAAACTGCGGCGCGAGCTGATGACGCGCTTCAGGCGTAAGACGTCCTCGGCGTCGATGGCCTTGATTTCGACGAGGCGGGCGAGGGTGCCGTCGAGATCCGGTTGCTTGCGCGCGTCGAGCGGCAATTCCTCGAGCGTGAGCTCGAGCTGAAAGGCCGGCAGGTTGTCGGCGAGCACCACGCCGTTGCGATCCCGAATGAGGCCGCGCGCGGGCGGCACGGGTTCGAGCCGGACGCGATTGCCCTGCGAGAGCTCCAGATAATAGTCGTGCTTGAGAATCTGCAGCTGGAAGAGCTTGACGCTGAGCGCGAGGGCGAGCGCCACGATGACGAAGCCCGCGACGGCGCTGCGGCGGAAGAAGATTTCCTGCTCGATGAACGGATTCTTGATGCGGACCGCGTTGCGCAATGGCAGTCCCTAGAGCCGGTGATGGAGTTTGTCGAGTATTCCGCTCAGGAACGGCCACACGAGCGCGCCGGTGATCGGGGGCAGCCAGTGCGCCATGCCCGTCACGGGGTGACCCGACCACCCGTCCACGATCCACAGCGTCAGATGATAGAGAAAGAGCGCCGCGAAGACGGTGACGGCCTGCTGCCAGATCGGGAAAGCGCGAATGCGCAGATGCAGGTAGATGGCGATCGCGCAGAGGATCGTCATGGCGAGCGCGAATTCCCCGAGCACGACGCCGCGAAATGCGTCGAGCACGAGTCCGGCCGTCCACGCGAACCAGAGCCGGCCCGCGCGCGGCTCGTGCATCGCCCAATAGAAGATGACGAGCGCGAGAAAATCCGGGCGCACGACGTCGAGCCAGCCGGGTAGCGGCACCAGTCCCAGGAGGAGCGCCACGAAACTGCTCACGAAGAGCGGCCAGCGCGTGACGTGATCGAATCGGCTCATGGACGCGCGGGCCTGGCCGCGGGCGCAGGTGCCGCTGTATCGAGCGATTCAAGCGGGACCTTGGGCGCGACCATCAGCAGTACTTCGCGGTCGCGATCGAGCGCGGCGGCCGGCGTCGCAATGATCGAGACCAGCGTCTGCGCGACCGCGCGGTCGATCTTCTTGACTGTGCCGACCGGATAGCCTGCGGGAAAGACGCCGCCGAGGCCCGAAGTCACGAGCAGGTCGCCTTCATGAATGTCGGAATTCGACGCGAGATAGGGGAGCGACAGCTGGCCGATGTTGCCCGTGCCAACGGCGATCGTGCGTAAGCCGTTGCGATTGACCTGCACCGGAATCGCGTGTTCAGCGTCCGTGATGAGAATGGCTTCCGAGGAAAAGACGCCGACGCGCGTGATCTGGCCGACGACGCCATCCGCGTCGAGAATGGCCCACTCCTTCTCGACGCCATCACTCGAGCCTTTGTTGATGCGGACGCGGTGACGGTACGGGTCGAGGTCGACACTCATGATCTCGCCGACGAGAAATTTCTCTGTGATGCGTTCGGTGCTCGAGCGCAGCGCGCGCAGGCGCTGATTCTCCTGCTCGAGTGCATCGAAGCGCTGCAACCGCAGATCCGTTTCACGTTGATGCGCGTGCAGCTCCTCGTTTTCCTTCAGCAGCCGCGCACGCGTGGCGAAGTACTCCGACAGCGACCGCCACGCGATGAAGGGCGAGGCCACCGTGACTTCGACGCCGTAGCCGGCGATCGAGAGGCCACGGCGCACCGGCGTGAGATAGCGCCCGCCCTGATCGAGCCACATCACGACGATCGAGAGGCCCACGAAGAAGAGGAATCCGCCGAGCGAGATCGGTCCGCGGCTCAGGATGGGGCGATTGATCGGAGTTTGGAATGCTGCCAAGGACCAGCCTCAGGACAAGAAGGGGAGGGTCCTCTTAGGAGGCCTCGCCCCTGTCACTCCAGTGCGAACAGGCCGGGACCGTGCTCTTCGGTCAGTTCGAGGATTCTGCCGCCGCCGCGCGCCACGCAAGTGAGCGGATCGTCGGCGATTATCACGGGCAGACCCGTTTCCTCCATGAGGAGCTTGTCGATGTCGCGCAGCAGTGCGCCACCGCCGGTGAGTACGATGCCACTTTCGGCGACGTCCGCACCGAGCTCGGGTGGCGTTTGCTCGAGCGCCTGCTTGACCGCGCCCACGATGCCCTGCAGGGGTTCCTGCAGCGCTTCGAGTATTTCATTGCTGTTCAACGTGAAGCTGCGCGGCACGCCTTCGGAGAGGTTGCGACCTTTCACCGAAATCTCGCGCACTTGCTGACCGGGGTATGCCGAGCCGATTTCGATCTTCACGCGCTCCGACGTCGCTTCGCCGATGAGGATGCCGTAGTTGCGGCGCACGTAGTTGATGATGGCTTCGTCGAAGCGGTCGCCGCCGATGCGTACCGAAGATGCGTAGACGATGCCGTTCAGGGAAATCACGGCGACTTCGGAGGTGCCGCCGCCCACGTCGAGCACCATCGAGCCGCGCGCCTCACTCACGGGGAGTCCCGCGCCCACCGCCGCCGCCATGGGTTCGAAAACGACGTCGACGCTGCGGGCGCCAGCACCTTCCGCGGATTCCTTGATGGCGCGACGCTCGACCTGCGTCGAGCCGAACGGAACACACACGAGCACGCGCGGGCTCGGGCTGAAGAATCGGTTGCCGTGAACCTTGCGAATGAAATACTGGAGCATCTTCTCGGTGTACGTGAAGTCGGCGATGACGCCGTCCTTCATCGGACGCACGGCCGTGATGTGGCCGGGCGTTCTACCGAGCATGTTTTTCGCCTCCTGGCCGACCGCCGCGATGAATTTGCCGCGGCGTCCTGGTTCTTCCTGGACGGCGACGACGGAAGGCTCGTTCAGCACGATCCCTTTGCCGCGGACGTAGATCAGCGTATTGGCAGTGCCGAGATCGATGGAGAGGTCATTGGAGAAATAACCCCTGAAGCTCTTGAGCATAGAGGGCGCCAAATTCCAGAGTAAATCGACCGTACGGGCGTGAGGACGAGGGAGTCCTGCAAGTGGCGGTACTCTAACAACGGGTGGCGCATTAGGCAACGCCACATGTATGATTGTGCGCGATTTTTTTCGCGGTCCGGCGCCGCGAAACCCCCAAAAGAGACGTTCGCGACCATGTCCGATCTGACCCGCAAAGAGGTCGAGGCCATCGCTCACCTCGCCCGCCTCGCGATTACCGAGACGGAACTCCCAGTCTACGTCGCCAGCCTGTCGAGTATCGTTGCATTTATCGAGCAACTGGCTGCCGCCGACACCGCCAACGTCGAACCGATGGCTCATCCGCTCGCCGGCCAGGTGCAGCGTCTGCGTCCCGACGTCATCACCGAGTCCGATCATCACGACAAATACCAGAAGAACGCGCCGCAGGTGCAGGCGGGCCTCTATCTCGTGCCGAAGGTGATTGAGTGACAGTTCACTCTCTCACGATCGCCGAACTCGCCCGCAAACTTCGCTCGCGGGAAGTTTCGAGCGAGGAGCTGACACGCGCCTGCCTCGCGCGCATTGAGCAGCACAACAAGCCGCTCAACGCCTTCCTGACGGTCACGGCCGATGCAGCGCTCGCCGCATCGCGCGTTGCCGACAAACGCCTGGCCGCTGGCGACGCCGGCCCCCTGACCGGCGTGCCGATCGGGCATAAGGACATCTTCTGCACGGATGGCGTCCGTACCAGCTGCGGATCGCGCATCCTCGACAACTTCGTGGCGCCCTACGATGCGACGGTGGTCGCGCGTCTGAAGAACGCCGGCACCGTGATGATCGGCAAGCTGAACATGGACGAGTTCGCGATGGGCTCATCGAATGAGACGAGCTATTACGGGCCGGTCACCAATCCCTGGGATCGGACCCGGGTTCCCGGCGGATCCTCGGGCGGCTCGGCGGCGGCGGTCGCGGCACGCTTGCTGCCCGCGGCAACCGGCACGGACACCGGCGGTTCCATTCGCCAGCCCGCGGCACTTACCGGGATAACGGGTTTCAAGCCGACGTACGGGCGCGTTTCCCGCTACGGCATGATCGCTTTCGCGTCGAGTCTTGACCAGGCCGGCGTGCTCACGCGTTCGGTCGAGGACGCGGCGCTGCTGCTCGAGGCGATGGCGGGGTTCGATCCGGCCGACTCGACCAGCGTCGATGCGCCGGTGCCGAAGTATTCAACGCTGCTCGAGCAACCGCTCAAGGGTCTGAAGATCGGCTTGTTGAAAGAGTTCTTCGACAAGGGCCTGGAGGAATCGAACGCAGCGTGCGTGCGCGCCGCACTCGATGTCTGCAAGCGCCTCGGTGCGGAGTTGCGCGAGGTGAGTCTGCCGAATCTCCCGTTGTCGGTGCCAACCTACTACGTGGTGGCGCCCGCCGAGTGCTCGTCGAACCTGTCGCGCTTCGATGGCGTGCGCTTCGGCTATCGCTGCAAGGAGCCGAAGGATCTGATGGATCTCTACAAGCGTTCGCGCGGTGAAGGCTTCGGCGCCGAGGTGAAGCGCCGCATCATGACCGGCACCTACGTGTTGTCGGCCGGTTACTACGACGCCTACTACCTCAAGGCGCAGAAGGTGCGCGCACTCATCAACGAGGATTTCCGCCGCGCCTTCGGGGAAGTCGATGTGCTGATGGGGCCGACCACGCCGACCCCGGCGTTCGCCATCGGTGCCAAGATGAATGATCCGATCACAATGTACTTGAACGATATCTACACGATCGGCGCCAATCTCGCCGGATTGCCCGCCATGTCGGTGCCCTGTGGGCTGGTCAACGGTCTGCCCGTCGGCCTGCAGATCATCGGCCCGCACTTCAGCGAGGCGAAGCTATTCAACGTCGGGCATCTCTATCAGCGCGAGACCGACTGGCATCGGCGCGCGCCCGCAGGCTACGCATAAATGGGCGCCGCCGCAGCCAGCGACCGGGCCAAGACCTGGGCCACGACCTGGGAGATAGTGATCGGGCTCGAGATCCACGCCCAGCTCGCGACCCGGAGCAAGATCTTCTCCGGCTCGCCAACAGCTTACGGGGCGCCGCCCAACACGCAGGCGAATCTCGTCGACCTCGGCTATCCGGGCGTGCTGCCGGTCTTCAATGGCGAGGCCGCGCGCATGGCGGTGAAATTCGGTCTCGCGACGAAATCGAAGGTGGCGCTGCGCTCGATTTTTGCCCGCAAGAATTATTTCTACCCCGATCTGCCGAAGGGCTATCAGATCAGCCAGTACGAACTGCCGATCGTTGCGGGCGGCAGGCTCGATGTC
>JBGPLJ010000189.1:0-7193 GCA_041486385.1 Steroidobacteraceae bacterium | reverse complement strand
GCGATCTATATGTCGCGGAGGCCGGCCTCGGCGGTACCGAACTGCCGCCTGACGATCCGGATTGCGTGGTGCCGCCGCCAGTCGGCCCGTACCTCGGCAGCACAACGGGCTCGCGCATTTCGAAATTCGATCGCCACGGCAATCGCACGACGGTGGTCGACGGTCTGCCATCGAGTCAGACGAGCGCGAATCTCGGTAACCTCGTGAGCGGCGTGGCCGATATTGCGTTCATCGGGCACCGCCTATACGCCATCCTGGCCGGCGCGGGTTGCTCACACGGAGTGCCGAGCATTCCAAACGCATTGATCCGCATCCATCACAACGGCTCGTGGGATGTGGTCGCCGACCTTGGCGCCTATCAACGAGCGCATCGGGTTGCCAATCCGGAACCGGAGGACTTTGAGCCAGACGGCACCTGGTACAGCATGGTCGCGGTTCGTGATCAGCTGTACGCGGTCGAACCCAATCACGGCGAAATCGTGCGCATCTCGCCCGAAGGCTCGATCCATCGCGTCATCGACGTATCGGCCAGTCAGGGCCACGTCGTGCCGACGGCGCTCGTTCACCGCGGCGTGTTCTTTGTCAGCAATCTCGGCGTATTTCCTCAGGATGCCGGCAGTTCGAAAGTCTGGGCGGTCACCCCCGCCGGACAGATTCGCGTTGTAGCGACGGGGTTCAATCTGGTGCTCGGCCTCGCCTTTGATCGACGCGATCGCCTATACGTGCTCGAGGCATCCGCACCGCCGGCACCCGCTCCCGGCACGGGCCGCATCATTCGACTGAGCCCGGATGGGAAGCGACGTGTCGTAATCGCCGATGGTCTCTTCTTCCCGACCGGCATGACCTTCGGACCGGACGGCAATCTTTATGTTTCGAACGTCGGCTTTGGCCCGCCGCCGGTCGGACTTGGCGAGATTCTCAAGATCCGACTGGATGACTAGTCCCGGCTAGATGTGAATACCGGATTTGCCGGGCGCAAGGATTCCCGCCGGATCGACGGCACGCTTGATTGAGCGCAGGAACGATCGCAGCTCCGGACCGAAGAGTTCGGCCGCCTTGTCCATGTAGTGGATCGAGCAGCGATAGTTGCCGAATCCCGCGCGCGACGTTTCCTGCATGAGCGCGTCGTAACAGTCGTGCGCGGCGCGCATCTGCGCGGGATCCGTGCGGTCGAAGAAGATGCCCGTGGTCTGATGCATGTCGCGGTCGCTGCACCAGTTCATCGCGAGGTAATCAAAGCCGAAGCGCCGCAGGATCTCCTCGGACATCGTGCACAACTGCTCGACGTAGCGCCCCTTCATCGCCGAGACCGGCATGTGCCACATGACCCCGCCGCCACCAACGAAATTGAGGATCCTGAAGGCATCGAGGCTCAACTGGCCGGTCGCGCTCGCGAGATCGCCTTCGCCCCATGACGGAACGACGCCCGAGCTGTCCTCGATGAGGATCTGCGCCGGGTTCGTGGCCTCGAAAGCCCGCCGGATCTTCTTGAGCTTGATCGTGGTTTCCTCGTCATCGCCATAGACGACGCCCCCCACGCGCCATTGCGGCAGTCCGCGCTGCTTCAGCAGCGCATCGACTTCCTCGCGCGGGATGGCTCCTCTGCCGGAATAGAAGCTGCTCTTGGGTAGACCGAAACCGAGCAACGTCAATCCACTCAGGACCGAGCCCGATACCGAGATCGTCCCCGCGAGCCGCAGCTTGCGGAAGGTATCGATCGCCGGCGCGAGATCTTCGCGCCGGTTGTAGTAGACGACAAAGCTCTTCGCCCCTTCCTGCACCGGCGTGAGCCAGATGCCCATCTTCGTGACGATGCCGAAGTTCGACTGCGTGAACATGCCGTCGATGTATGGCCCGTAGCCGGCGCGAAAGGCCTGCCAGCTCTTGCAGTTGGGCAGCGGACCAAAGCCGGTGCGGATCACCTCGCCATTGGCGAGGACGACCTCCATGCCCGAAAAGCTGAACATGTGATCCTGGTTGATGGTGTATCCGTGCCCGCGCTCGAGCGTATTGCCGATGGGACTCACGATCGGTCCCGGCGACGGCGCGTCCACCCAGAAGGGCAGTTTGTGCTCATCGATGTAGTCCTTGAGGTCCAGATACGTGACCCCCGGTTCGATCAGCGCACTGCCGAGTTCCGCATCGACCTCGATGATGCGATTCATGCGCTTCAGGTCCAGGATCACCTGGCCGCGCGTGGCGGGTGCCGCGGACCCCATGCCGATATTGCGCCCGGTCGAGATCGTCCAGACCGGCACTTTGTGCCGGTTGCACACCGCGAGAATCTTCTGAATCTCCTCGACGGAAGATGCCATCAGCGCGGCCGAGGGGGCGACGGCATCTTCCGCAACCGCGATGTATACCTTCCGGTACGGCGCCAGCCTTTCCGGCTCGACGATGACGTGCTCACGTCCGAGGACTTCTGAGAATTCCTCGATCGCCTTGGCAAAAGCTGAGGCAGACACTCCCGCCGGGAGAACCGATAACTTGTTCACCAGTTGCACTCCTGCGCTTGCGGCCTCAAACCTCTGCGACCAGCGAGACGACCGCCTGCGACCGCGGCGGCTCCGCGGCTGTACCGCGACGCTGCTCCGCTCTGACCGGGCCGGCTGTCCACAGCCCCACAGCCATCAGCGCGTAGGAGGTACCGAGGACTTGAGCCCATGGCGCGGCCGGCAGTGACAATGCATCGCGCGCTTCAACTCCATCGTCGAACAGCGAGTGCTCCTGCACCAGGAACTCTGCGCTCTGGGCGGTGAGCGCGCGCGCCAGTGCGCTCCCGATCCCGCGCGTCGCGCCGGTGGTCATGAACGCATGCCGCGAAGCAGCTGCCTCATGCAGCAGTCCGCGATGATGCCCTCGACAAAGCACCGATCCGCCAAGATCGCGCAGGGTCTCCTCGAGCAACGTGTGCGTGCGGTCATCCATGACGCCGATCAGTCTTGCGCCCCGATACTCGCTGAGGACCTTCGTGAAGGCGCCGGGGGATCCAACGAGCCGCTCGCTCAAGACGAGTGACTCAACGGGCGAGTAGCCGTTGCGAAGGGCGATCTCAAGCGCGGGCAAGGCGAAGGCATCATCGCCGGCAGAGCGCAACAGCAGGATGCGGCGGGTGCCGGAAGCGGTCGAGCGCACCGGGAGGCCGGCCGCATCCGCTCTGCCCATGAGCAGATCGGCGGGAGCGGCGAGGAGCAGGACGCTGGCACTCAACGAGCCCTGTAGAAAGCTGCGACGGCGCACGCTCATGGTTTTGTTCCCGGAGCAGCGGCGGGCGGCGCGGACTCGCTGAGCATCTGTGCGAGCGCAGCGAGCTCGGCGTCCGTGATGTACGAGGGCAGGAATGCCGGCATGCTGGCATGGCCCTGTCGCACGGCGAGCTCAATCCGCTCGGGTGGAAAATGGGCGCCCTTCAGCACCATCCCGATGCCGTTGTCGTGGCAATAGTGGCAGGTAATCTCGTAGACGCGGTTCGCATCGCGCGGGGGATCGGCAGCCTGCGCCAGAAGGGCTCCAAGGCCGATGATGGCCAACGCCATGGCAATTCCGACGTGGTACATCCGCATCGACGTGCCCCTGATCTTGATGATCGAATCTACCACTTCACGCGCCGAGCGCGCGCGGGAGCGCGGCAAGAAACTTATCGACCTCGCGATGTACGCCGATCGTGACGCGCGCCCACGTGTCGTAGCCGTCGAAGTGACGACCGACCTTGATGCCGTCGGCGAGCATGCGGTCCTGAAAGCGCTTCACGGGCGCTCCGGTATCGAAGAACACAAAGTTACCCTGCGCCTCGGTTCGCTTGAGCCCCATCCGATCGAGCGTCGCGTGCACGCGCGCGCGGTCGCCAACGAGCGCGGCACGTGTCGTCTTCAGGAACGCATGGTCGTTGAAGCTCGCGATCGCGGCCGCAAGTCCCGTCGAGTTCGGCCAGGTGAGTGACAGCGCAGCGAAACGTCGTGCGAGCGGCTCGGGCGTGATTCCGTAACCGATCCGAAGTCCTGCGAGTCCATGGATCTTCGAGAACGTCCGCAGCACGATCATGTTGGGGATGTCCTTCACGAGCGGCGCGACCGTCGCGACACCCGGTTGATCGACAAGATCCATGTAAGCCTCATCGACGATCACGGTGCAATTCGCCGGAACCGACCGGATGAAGGTCTCGAGCGCATCGCGCGCGACCGCGGTCCCGGTTGGATTGTTGGGGTTGCAGACGTAGACAAGGCGCGTGAGATCCGTGATCGCTCCGCGCATGGCCGGAAGATCGTGGCGATGATCGGCGTCCGGCGCAACCCAGTGCACCTTGAGCCCCAGTTTCCCGGCGAACACCGGCAGTTCTTCATAGGTCGGTCTCGAGGCTACGAGTTCGGCAGCCGGGGTTGTCGTCGCGGCGAGGAGCCCCGCCATCCTGAGGAGTTCACCCGACCCCGTGCCGATCACGATCTGCGAGACATCGACGCCCTCGTGCGCGGCGAGCTGTTTCGTCAACTCGGTGATCGTCTCATCCGCATAACGCGGCGCGTCGCCGGCGCTTGCGAGAATCGCCCGACGTGCGGCGGGCGAAGGACCGTAAGGATTCTCGTTGCCGTCGAGCTTGATCAAGCCCGACTTGTCTGCCGCGGCGCTCGGCGCTGCAGTGAGGAAGCTTGAAGGAATCGGGGCAAGAAAGGCGGCCGCTCCGATCAGAGCAGCGCGGCGTGTCAGACGCGGCAAAGTGAATGAGGCCGGGTCGTCAGCAACGCTATGCGGGTTAGCGGACATGGGCGTCTCCTCGGAAGATGCGGGACGCTACCACGCCGCGCTATCGGCGGGAACAAGGTGCAACTCGAGCCAATCCCCACACGCAGCCTCAGAGGTAGCGCACTTTGGTGCCCGCGATGTCAAGCACAGCGAATATCGCCGTGATGATCAGACATTCGACGAGCCCGAGCCCGAGTCGGAGAAACTGCGCCGTCACGCCGCACACAACGACGGCAGCGATCTAGCCCCGCCACGTCTTGTGGCTAACCAGAGGCCGAGTTCCATCACGCCACGTTCTCCCATTGTCGAGTGGTGCCGTCCAGCGTCTACCGAGGACGCGCGCTGCCGCCCAGGCCCCAGTGTTCGCCGTGACAACCAGCAGGAGCGGGATCAGGAACTGACAGAGCTGAGAAGACACTGTTCCAGATTTTGATGACGGCCTAGAGGTTGCCTCAGTATGCTTCGGCACCGTAGGCCAGGACGAGTCCCGACAGGAGGAGCGGACACGTGAGGGGCACGAGCACCAGTCGACCCGCATTGAATCGAATCCTGGGTTTGGGGTTCAGCTTTGCACTCGCTTTCGGCGGCACACTAGGCACGGGAATCCTGAGGCTGCCGGGCACGGTGGCCGCGGCACTCGGCGATCCTACGTTGATCCTGCTCGTGTGGATATTGGGCGGACTGTACGCGACGGTCGGGGCAATCACCCTTTCCGAACTCGCGGCCATGTCGCCGAGCGCCGGCGGCTTCTATGTCTATGCGCGGCGCGCCTTCGGTCCCGGGGTCGGCTTTCTGGTCGGTTGGAACGACTGGATGCTCAATTGCCTGGCGCTTGCGACGTCGGCAACGGCTGCCGCCGACATTGCCGGCACGCTCTATCCGCCTTTCGCCGATCATACTCAGCTGGTCGCAGCGTTCGAGATCGCAACGCTGATGAGTCTTCACTGGATCGGCGTCCGAGTCGGCGGCGGCCTGCAAGGGATATTCAGTGCAACCGTGGGGCTGCTCCTCGTTGCGTTGGCCTTGGGAAGTTTCACGCTTCCGGGAGCGAGCAGCGCGGCGAGCTCCGTGCCCGCTTTGGCGACGTCGCAGACTCTCGTGTCGCTTGGCATGTTCGCGGCGTTCGCGATTGCGCTGCGCACGGTGATCTTTACGTACGATGGCTGGTATTCTTCCATTTACCTCGCGGAGGAAACCGTTGATGCCGCTCGAGCGCTGCCGCGCGCCATCATCGGCAACACCTTGCTGCTGACGGCCCTTTTCGTTCTCATCAATGCCGCATTCGTCTATGCCTTGCCGATTCCGGTGCTCGCGGCTTCGAAGCTGCCAGCCGCGGATGTCGCTCGCGAGCTTTTCCCGCAGTTCGGATCCGTCTTCGTCACCGCGCTCTCGCTGCTCATCTTGTGGGGACTCGGCAATGCCCTGTTGCTGACAGGCCCCAGGGTCCTGTACGCGCTCGGACGCGACGGTCTTCTGACTGCAAAAACGACCAGCGTCGGCGCGGGTGGCACACCTCGAGTCGCACTTGGAATCACCGCGGGAGCCGCGATCGCGCTGATTTTCAGCGGCACGCTCGCGCAGCTGGTGGCGGTGACCGCGGTGGTGTTTCTGCTCAACTATCTGTCGGCCTATGTCGCGATTTTCGTTTTGCGCCTCACTGAAGCTGACGCACCGCGACCGTTTCGTGCCTGGGGTTATCCCGTCACGCCCGCGATCGCTCTGCTCGGCACGCTGGTGTTTCTCGTTGGCGGGGTCATCGACGATCCGGCATCGGGATTCTTCGCCGCCAGCCTGGTTGCACTATCTGCTCCGTGTTACTGGTGGGCGAGCCGAAAGTTAAGTGCGCGTGCGCGTTGAGCTGACACCGGCCTCGACGCCTGCTCACTTCGAGCAGGCGCGAGCGCTCATGCTCGAATTGATGGAGTGGGATTGCTCGCAAGTCCTCGCACTCGGGCTCGATGGGAGCCTGGCAGAGAAGTTCTATTACAAGACCGGCGAATTCCAGCTTCCAGGTGAATACGCCCCACCGGATGGCTTCCTGCTTCTCGCCATGGATGGACGCGAAGCCGCCGGATGCGGCGCGTTCAGCAAACTCACCCCGAAGATCTGCGAACTGAAGCGCCTGTATGTGCGCGACGCCTATCGCGCCCAAGGGATCGGTGCGCGAATGGCCTCGCTGCTGATTGACGAAGCGCGGCGGGCCCACTATCGCTTAATTCGGCTGGAGACAACGACCTTCATGACCTCGGCGCTCACGATGTACCGGAGGCTAGGATTTCAGGAGCGCGCCGCGTACAACGAGGTTCCGGAGTCTTTTTGCGAGAGCACTGTGTGCATGGAGCTTGATCTGTTTCCGAATCGCTAGCGGGCGCCGAGACAGCCGCCCAGGAGACAGTTGGAATGCTGCGGGCCTCAAAAGAATCGAAATCGTTCTCAGCGGACACCCTTCGACTTTG
>JBGPLJ010000188.1:0-7235 GCA_041486385.1 Steroidobacteraceae bacterium | reverse complement strand
GTTCCCGCAACTCAAGAACCTTGGCTTTGCGATTACGCCTCAGGTTGAGGTCACTCTTCGCGTGTCGGTATTGGACGCATCCGGCCGCACACAATTTGAGCAGACCTACAGCTCTGGTGTGGTCGAGGGAAAGAGTTACATGATGAGTGGCAGCCCATACGAACGCATCAATCGCCTCGCGCATTCGACTATCTACGATCTGATGCGCCGAGCCGCCGACGATGTACGCACACACCTGCCTTCGATCAGTCCCGCGAGCGTGCCCAAATAGAACGCTCGAGGACAGCCGCGGTGGCGTGGGATTCCGTGTCGCTCTAACGCTCAACTAAGTGTTTTCTTGGCCCATGTCTCGGGTACGCAGCACTCTGCTCGTTGTCGCGCTTGCGCTGGTGGTGACGCAAACCTCCGCCAGCGTCACCGTCGGCCGAGCTTCGAGCGCCACCATCCGCGAGCGCGTCCTGCGTCTCGTCAACCACGCACGCGCCGGATCACGGCGGTGTGGCCATGAGCGCTTCGCTGCCACAACTCCTCTCGCTGCCTCGCCGCTCCTGGACCGGGCGGCGCAGGAACATGCGTTCGACATGGCGCGCTATGACTACTTCGAGCACACGGGCATGGACGGCAGCGTCCCGAAGGAGCGCCTCGCACGGCTTGGCTATCGTTCACTCTTGACGGGCGAGAACATCGCCTATGCACCGGAGTCAGCGGAGGAAGTGGTGAGCGGTTGGCTGGCGAGCCCCGGTCACTGCGCCAACATCATGGAGCCGCGATTTCGCGAAATGGGTATCGCATTCGCGGTCGGCCGCAAGCGCGGCGCGATCTATTGGGTACAGGACTTGGCCGAGCCGCGGCGGTAGATAGGTCTCACGGCTTCGCCAAGAGCTACCTGGGGATGGCCGCTATTTACCCCTTGCTCCCGGTCGCGAGTGACCGCTCTCGGGCGGTTCAAGCAGCGATGATAGCTAACTGATGCCCGCTCAAACTTTTCCAAACGCGTACTCCCGCGGCTATGTAGCACGCCGACTCAAATCAGCGATCACCTCGATCTCCGTGAGCACCGCACAGATCGGTGCTGCATTGGGTCGCTGCGCAACGCCTCCTCCACTCATCCCGGAATGTGGAAGGTCTGGACCAGGAAGCTGCGCACCCTCTCCAGCGCATCGGCGCGTGCCACGGCATTAGGATGCAGCTCGGCGCCGCGCTGCATGCAGCTTCGCATATACCGGATCAGGGCTAGCCCGGAGACGCCGGTCACGGGTTTGTTGTTCATCCGGACAATTTGGCCGGTGGAAAAATCGACGACCACGTCGCAGTTGCGGGCTGTCTCGACCCGATTGACGGATCCGTCGATGCCCCCTTCCACGTCAAAGTCATGATAGACGCCTGGATAGGTCTGGAAGGTGACTGAGTTGCCCTGCGTCTGAATCCAGTCGGCAAATTCCCGTGTGGGTCCGACCGGCACGATGTTGTCCGCATCGCCATGCAAGAAGAGCAGCGGTGCATGGTCGGTGGCTGTGTCACGGTACTGTGGCGAAGCCATTCCATAAAACACGATATGAGCAGCGAACTTGGGATCGGCGGGCGCCAGCACCGCCAGTCGTGCGCTTTCCAGCGCTGTCTCCATCGCAACCGCGCCGCCGCGCGACCAGCCGATGATACCGATGCGGCCGGAGTCTATGCGCGGATTGGCCGCCAGCACCTTCAGCGCCGCAAAGGCGTCGGCAAGATCAGCCAGACTCCGCAGCTTGCTTTGGTCACTCGCGCTTTCGCCAATACCGCGCGGCCCGAAACTGTCGACGACGAAGGCTGCCATACCCCAGTCGTTCAGGCTCTTGGCCCACTTGCGGATATTGTCGCCCTGCGCCCCCGCTAGCCCGGCGCTTCCGTGCTTGAGGATCACTGCTGGCACTGGCCCTTTTGCGCCGCTCGGCAGATACAGATAGCCGACGACTGTCACCGCAGCACCCTGACCGTGCGCGTACTCGCTCCACGTGCTTGGCGTTCGAGAGGGTATATCTACCTTTTCTTGCGCCTTACTGATCAGCGGCACAGCCGAGGCCAATGCCAACGCCGCCAGGAGCGCTAACGACGGCGCGCGAGAGAAACAAGCATTGTGTTTGGACGTCACGTTGCACCTCCCTTTTTTGCTGAGTGTAGGGCTTCACGATGCGATCACCAGCGTGTCTTCTACTTAGGTATTCCACCCGATATGCGAAGAGGACCAATGGCACGCGTTCCGGCGGTCCCAAGATTTGGCAAGTGTTTGGCGGGCGCCGCGGCGGGCGCGACTACGAAACGCGTATCGCTGCGCGATGGTATCCAACGGCGCTCGGAACAAGCGGATCTGCTGCTGCTGGCCAGCAGCGACTGGGAGGCGATCAATCGGGTGCGCGATGGGGAATGTCTACCGGGGTGAACTCACAAGGGCGCGCGCTCGCGGAGTTGGATCCTTTTGTTTCCCCGAACCAAGCGATGGTGGCGCAAGTACCGGTGGGCCATGTCGAGACAATCCACGTGCTTTGGGGACCGGATCGGGGTGGCTGTTCGTCAGGGCCCTTACGGCAGCGTCGCCACTGGCTCCGGACACCGAGCAATCTCCACGACGAGGTGAAATCGAGCGACGCCTGCGCATCGGGGGTTGGTCGCATAGATTTGAATGGCCGCTATGCGGAGCAATTCGATAGGGTCGCTGTCTCATGTGGGCCGAACTCAGCCGCTTACTGCACGCCCCTTAGGGGTGCCCAAACAGGCGTCGATTCTTCGAACTGATCGTCGGTCAGCTGCCGAACGTCCGAACCGTCGGCATGCATCACATAGATGTCGCCATAGGGCTGAGGATTGTAGGGATGGAGTGCCGACTCATCCTTGAAACCTCCCCGTTGACTGGTGAAGGCGATCCATTTGCCATCTGGTGACCAGGAGTTGTGCGCGTCGTTGCCTGGCGAGTGAGTCAAGCGCTGCAAGTCCATGCCGTTCGCTCGAATGGTGTAGACCTCGTAATCGCCGTCGCGATCGCTGGTGAATGCGATGACATCGCTCGTCGGCGACCACGCAGGAAAATTGTCGTGCGCGGCCGAGCTCGTCAGCAGCCGGCTTGCATGCGTACGGATATCGATCACAAAGAGGCCATGCTCGCTCGCCCCCGACGCTCGATAGACGATCTGCTCGCCGTCGCGAGACCAACTGGGAAAACCGCAATTGACCGAGTCGTCCGTGAGCAGCTGCAGGCCTGTGCCGTCGATGTGAACGATGGCGATGGAACCCCGCGCAGGACCTGTAACCATCTGGAAAAAGTGCCCTATCGAAAAGGCGATGTCGCTCCCGCGCGGCGACCACGCAGGCGCTAGCGCACTTTTGTCGGGCGCCGAAAACAGCACTGAACGATTCGACCCATCGGCATTCATCACGAGAATGCTGTTCTGAAGAATCCCTGCCGTCCGGTCATTGCTGATCATGCGATCACCCGCCGGCGAAAAGGAAGGAAACACTCCCGTGCGCACGAGGTTGAATTGCGCGTCGAGGCTATGCACGGTGCGATGTGGCGGCCACTCGTGATCGACCTCGCGATGAAAGACCATGCGTCGACCGTCGGCTGTCCAGCTTGGGCTGCCGAACTCCCCGCGCGCACCCGCTATTTCACCAGTACGCTCGATGCCGCCGTCGGGACCGCCCGACACATAGGCCACTCGATCGCCTGCCAACCAGCGCGGCGACCATTTCTCCCCGGGCCCCGACGTCAAATCGTGACGTTCCGCGGCCCGCAGATTGAGCGTTGCGATTTGCGTGATGCCACGCAGACGACGCGGGCTCGTGATGTGGTCGACTTCGGCAATAGTCGCGCGGTAGAACACGAGGCTCTGGCCATCGGCGGACCAGGAAGGGCTGCCCGCGAATGCCTGATCGTTCGTCAAGCGACGCTGTTGCGCGCCATCGGACCTGACAACGTAGAGTTCCGTGGAGTGGACCGTCTCGAAGCCACCATTGCCACGGGGCCGAGTGGACTCACGGTCCGATGAAAAAGCCAGCCACTTTCCATCCGGTGACCACGCCGGACGAAATTCACCGGCCGGCGTGTTGGTCAGATTCTTGAGCACCTTCGACTTGAGATTCAGGATCCAGATGTCCGCCTGCCCGCTGCGATTCGAGACGAACGCCAGCCGCTTCGCGTCGGGAGACAGCGTCGCTTGACGTCAAACGCGGGATCGTCGGTCAGTCGCTCGAGGCCGGTGCCATCCGGATGCGCGCGATAGATGTCCGACGAACCGCCGCGACGCGAGGTAAAGACGATCCATCGGCCATCGGCCGAAAACGAAGCGTTGCAATCGAGGTCAGGGTGAGCGAGCAGCGGGTGCGCGTTGCTGCCGTCTGCGTCGGCGATGAATAGATCCGTGTTGAGCGGCGCAAAACTTGCGAAGGCAATTGTGTACTGAGTCGGTTCGGGCGATGTCGGGGCCGCAGCGGCGCCGTTCGCGATGCCAGAGACCAATAGCAAGAGAAGTGACGACGATGTCCGCATGTATTTGATGCCCAGCAGCTGTCAACATGGTTATACGCAGACCTGAGTCGTAGTCAAACTCGGAGCGTGAATGCGGATACTGTAGACAGAGTGACCGCTCGGGCATCCAATAGAGGGCAGTTCCGTTTGGGAGAATCCGATGACGACAGTTTCCAGACGACAATTCTTCGGAATGACTACCGCCGGCGTGGCACTTGCAGCCAGCGCAGGGGTGCACGCGACCGACTCACGAGCGAAGCCTCTGAGCTCGCTCACCAAGGGCGCTCAGCCGATCACCGCACAGGAGCACGCCGCGCGGATCGCGAAGCTTCAATCGCTGATGCAGCAGCGGAAGGTCGCGGCACTCCTGGTTGAGGCGGGATCGTCGCTACAATATTTCACGGGCATTCACTGGTGGAGGTCCGAGAGGACGACCGCTGCATTGATCCCTGCCGAGGGCGGAGTCGTCGTCGTCACGCCTTTCTTCGAAGAGCCCTCCATCCGCGAAACGCTGAAGATTGCTGCCGACGTACGACCCTGGAAGGAGGATGAGAGTCCCTTCGATCTCATCGCCAGCGCACTACGCGATCACGCGGTGGCCGCAGGCCCGCTTGCCGTGGAAGGGACGACGCGTTTCTTCATCATCGATCGCGTCACCAAGGCGTGGGGCACGGGACGCGAGATTGTTTCAGGCGATGAGCTCGTCCGCGCGTGTCGCATCGTCAAATCGCCGGCAGAGCTTGCGTTGATGCAGTCAGCTAACAACGTCACGCTCGCTGCAATCAGACACGTTCACGGACACATCGAAGCGGGCATGAGCGGCTCCGACATCATGAAGATTCTGGTGGAGGCGACCGAGGCGTTGGGCGGCTCGCACGAATTTTCGCTGGTGCTCTTGAACGAAGCGAGCGCCTATCCGCACGGTTCGGTCAAGCCGCAGACGATACGCAAGGGATCCGTCGTGCTCGTCGATACCGGCTGTTCCGTTCACGGTTACCAGTCGGATATTTCCAGAAGCTGGATCTTCGGCGAACCTTCGACCCGTCAGCGCGAGGTTTGGAACACGGTCAAGCGCGGCCAGGAGATTGCTCTCGAGACGGCGAAGATCGGCATCCCCGTCGGCGCCGTCGACAAGGCCGTGCGCGCGTACTACGAGGGTAAGGGGTGGAGCAAGGACTACGGTTTGCCAGGGACGTCGCATCGAACGGGGCACGGAATCGGCATGGACGGTCACGAGCCTCCCTATCTCGTGCGCAGCGATACGACTCCACTCGAAGCCGGTATGTGCTTCTCCGACGAGCCCGGGATCTATATTCCAGGCGAGTTTGGCATCCGCATGGAGGACTGCTGGTACATGACCGAAGCAGGCCCGAAGCTCTTCACACCGTTGGCCGCCTCGATCGATCGGCCGATCTAAGTCATATCAGCAGCTAGTGCCGTCAGTGGCTCCTTCTGATGTCCCTGACTCCATGCCCAAGGCGACGACGCAGAAGATTTCTGAGTGTGACGCCATCTCCATAGCCAACCCTGGCAGCAATTTCATCGACGCTCTCATCGGTCGTCTTGAGAAGATGCACCGCGCGCTCGACGCGCAGTTCCTGGAAGTAGGACAGCGGCGATTTCCCGAGTACCGCATGCATTCGGCGAGCCAGCGTTCTTTTGCTCGATCCCGTCGCTGTCGCTGCGGCGTCGAGCGCGAACCCGTGCATCAGTCGACCGCGCGCCCAACGTTCAAACCGCTCGACCAGTGGATCAGCGTGGGCCAGATGATCCGCCAGGACATAGGCAGACTGTGAAGGTCTCGAGTCGACCACCAGATACTTTGCGGTCAAAGCAGAAAGTCGTGGGCTCTTCTGGCGGATGAGCCACAACGCCAGATCCATGTGGCTCAGGGCAGCACCGGCTGTGACCACTTTCCCGGAGCTCACGATCATGCGCGATTCATCGACGCGCACGCGCGGGTAGCGCTGCCGGAAGAGCGGAGAGAGCCACCAGGTCGTGGTCGCCTCGTGGTTATCGAGCAGCCCCGATTCGGCGAGCACGAAAGTGCCGATGCACGCTGCCGCAGTCCTTGCGCCTCGGTCGGCCCACACGCGAAGTGCCTTGACCGCATCGGCCACATCGGCTCGTTGCAGTGCCGCCTGCAGCGGCTCCGGCATCTTGAATCCAAGAGCCGGAACGACGACCCAATCAGGAATGCTCCGTTGGTTAACGGCACTGACGGGAACGGTGAAACCCTGCGAAGTCTTGACGGCTCGACGCACGCTCACGATTGCGACCTCAAATCGCGGCGATGACATGCCCGACATCTCCGCGAGTTCGTTCGCCGTCTGAAAGGCGTCGAGCAACACCGCCAAGCCTGTGTCGAAAACCCCATCGAGCGCGAGTACATGGATCTTCATGGCAGGTACCCTTTGGCAACAATAGTATCAACTGTGGCGATCCTGCCAATAGCGGATCCAGCAAGTTAGAGCTACGGTGGGCGCATCAGGAAAGGACAAGGCACATGCAATATAGCAACTACCGTATTCGCAAGGTCAAGCCCGAAGAGTTTTCACGACTCGGTCAGTTGACGGTCGACGTGTATGCGAGTCTCCCTGGAATGCCGAAGGTCGATGAGCAACCTGACTACTACGGCATGTTGCGGGATGTTGCTACGAGGGTCGGCAAGTCGGCGATCAGTGTTTTCGCAGCCGTCGGGGATTCAGGCGAACTACTGGGCTCCGTCGATTTCATCGAC
>JBGPLJ010000187.1:0-7248 GCA_041486385.1 Steroidobacteraceae bacterium | reverse complement strand
TCATCGATGCCGACGATGCCGGCCTTGATTTCGCAGGATCGCCTGATCGCAAGCGCCAGCGCCTCCCGGTCACGAGCCAGCAAGCGCTCGATATTGCTCTCGATCCACGCGAAGAATTGCGCGTCGCCAAGCATTCCATGCTTGATGACTTCGGCGATACCGGCCCGAAGCTCACGTTCCGGCAGCGTGCTGAGCGTTGCCGTATCGGCGATCACGCAGACAGGTTGATGAAACGCGCCGATCAAATTCTTTCCGGCAGGATGGTTGACTCCCGTCTTGCCGCCCACCGAAGAGTCGACCTGCGCGAGCAAAGTGGTTGGCACCTGCAGGAACGCGATGCCACGCTGATAGCAGGATGCAGCGAAACCGGCCATGTCACCAACCACGCCGCCACCCAGCGCAAGGACCGCGCTGTCACGATTGAACCGGGCCGCGGCCAGCGCATCCAGGACCCGCTCGACCGTTGCCAGAGTCTTGAATTGCTCGCCGTCGGGCAGCACGACATCGAGAACACGTGGCGTTGAGAGCGTTTGCTTCAGCGTCTCCAGATACAGGGGCGCGACGGTGGTGTTCGTGACAATTGCGAGAGCACCGGAGCCGATGTGCCGGCCAAACAGGTCGCTGCGGGAAAGCAGCCCGTCTCCGATGTATATCGGGTAGCTGCGCGCTCCGAGATCGATCTTGAGTTCCTGCACCGGCTTGGTTCCACCGGCCTGAAAAGAGCTGGCCGTGTGCCGAACCGGCGGCAGTATAAGGGCCTTCGCGCGTGATTGCCCGCCGTTACCCCAACTTCGGCGGATTCGCCATTTTGACCTCGACGGGGCGCTGTTCCAGCAGCGCGATTACTTCGTCGGCCAGCAGCTGCACGCGGCGTCCGTCCGTGCACACGGTGATGTCAGCGATTTCGCGATATAGCGGTTCACGCGCGAGCAGCAATTCCTCGAGTTTGCCGCGTGGATCCTCGGTGACGAGCAGCGGGCGATGTTTGCCATGGCGCGTGCGCTCGAGTTGCTGGGTCACTGACGTCTCAAGGTAGACGACACAGCCACGCTCCGCGAGGCAGCGTCGATTTTCGTCGCTGAGAACAGCGCCGCCGCCAGTCGCGAGAACGATGTCGTTACGGCACGAGAGGTCCGCAATTACGTCACGCTCGCGCTGACGAAATCCCGCCTCGCCCTCTTTTTCGAAGATAAAGGCGATATCAACGCCCGTACGCCGCTCGATCTCCGCGTCGCTGTCGATGAAGGAGAGCCGCAGTGCCTTCGCCAGTGCCTTGCCAACGGCGGTCTTGCCGGACCCCATTGGCCCGATCAGAAAGATGTTGGTCTTCGAGATCATAAAAAAAAGCGGCCGCTCTCCAGCGGCCGCATCTGTTCAACTGGGTATCGACTCTGACTCAGGTAGCCGTAGCACTCGGTGCACCGACCGGGTTCAACGCAGGCTCGATCCTTCCCGGAGAATCTTCGGCGTCACGAAGATCAGCAATTCACCCTTGTTGTTCACATGGCGGCTCGACTTGAAGAGAATGCTGAGGCCCGGTATTTCGCCGAGCCACGGGACCTTGTTCGTATCCTCGCGCCTCTCGGTTTCGAGAATACCGCCGAGCACAACGGTCTGCCCGTCGTTGACAAGTACCGAGGTAATTATCCTGCGCGTATCGATGCTGGGCACGCGGCCACCCGTTGCACTCGCGACCTCCTGACCCACGCTGTCCTTGTTGATGACAAGGTCCAGGATTACTCGATTGTCAGGAGTAATGAGCGGCGTCACCTTCAGGCTAAGCACCGCCTTCTTGAATTGCGTGGTCGTCGCGCCGCTCGAGGACGATTCCTGATACGGGATCTCGACGCCCTGCTCAATGCTCGCTTCCTTCTGGTTCGCCGTGATCAGACGAGGCGAGGAAACGATTTCGCCGCGGCCCTCTACCTGCGCCGCAGACAGCTCCAGGTCCACGATGTAGTTGGAATCGAGGATGCCAAGGGCGATGCGACCCGCCGGGTTTGCGACCGGCAGATTCACGTTGTAGCGATCCGTGAAGTTATCGGGACCCGCCGGCACCTTCACTGGATTGATCGATGGCGGCGTAGCCGCGAGGTTATCCATCACCGACGAGAGCATGGAGTTTTCCGCCGCAGCACTGCCCGCCACCGCCAGCAAGCCGTCGTTACCCCGCGCGTTCTTGAACGTGTATCCGGTGCGTACACCGAGGTCGCGAGAGAAGTCATCATTGACGATGACGATGCGTGCTTCGATCAGTACCTGCTTTACGGGTATATCAAGCGTCGACACCAGTCGGCGGATGTCGGAAAGCCGATCGGCCGTGTCCTGTACGAGTAGCGTGTTGGTGCGAGAATCGATACCGATGCTGCCACGTTCAGACAGCAGCGACTGACTGCCGCTGCCCTTGCTGATCAGCGTCGCAAGCTCTTCCGCTTTCGCGTAGTTGACCTGAAGGTATTCCGTACGCAGCGGGGCAAGTTCCTGCAGATCCTTGCGCGCAGCGAGCTCCGCCTTCTCGCGCGCAGCGATTTCTTCGGCGGGCGCGACCAGGATGACATTGCCCTGGCGGCGCATGTCCAGACCCTTGGTCTTGAGCACGATATCGAGCGCCTGATCCCACGGGACATTCTGCAGGCGCAGCGTCACGTTGCCCTGTACCGAATCGCTGACGACGATGTTCTGGCCGCTGGTGTCCGCGAGCAACTGCAACACAGCGCGCGTCTCGATATCCTGGAAGTTCAGGGTGAGGCGCTCGCCCGTATATTCCTTCTTGTCCTCAGGTGCGTTCGCGAGTTTCGTGTTCGGCTTGATTTCGACCGTGTACTGATTGTCAGACTGATAGGCCATCTGCTCGAAGTCGCCGCCCGCGGAAATAACCAGGCGCGCACCATCCGAGGAGCCAAGGGCGTCGACGCTCGAAACCGGCGTCGCGAAATCCGTCACGTCAAAGCGCTTCATCAAGCTCTTCGGCAACTGCGCGCCGGAGAAGTCGACGACGATCTGCGCGCCTTCCTGACGCAGATTGACGGGCGTGCGCGGATCGCTGAGTCCGACCACCACACGGCCGGAGCCACCGGGTCCGCGACGAAAATCAATGCTGGCGATCGAGCGCGGGCCGCTGCTGGCGAGGCTTGGCGTGCTCGCTGGCTTGCTGGACGCTGCCGCCGTTGCGATCTGGGCTGTGCCACCAATCGTTACGATGATGTCATTGCCGTCGACACGCGTCGTATACGGCACGAGCGCGTCCATGTTGAGCACGAGTCGCGTACGCCCACCCGCTTCGGCGGCGAGAATCGTATCGAGGCCTGTCGAATTGACGTCGATACGGCGCGATTCGAGCGCGAGGCTGGTGTTCGGCAGATCGAGGGAAATCCGCGCCGGCTTGTCGATGGTGAAGCTGAGCGGCTCGGGCGCGGGTCCCGAGAGACGCAGGCGCAACTGCAACTGATTGCCGGCCAACGGCTGCACGTCGATTGCCTGCAGCTTATTGGTGGGTTCCTGCGCAAACGCCGGTCTCGATCCGACGAGGAGCAACGCAGCCAGGGCGCCGAGTAATGCGCCAGCCCACGCGCGAGCCGGACTGAGTGCGGCTGTGCCTGAGGCCTGCATGGGACGCGACATGTTTAACATTCTCGATACTCCGTATGAATCCAGCGCGACGGTCAGTCCGCCAGTGCGAGAGCGGCGGGCCGTTCGATGTAGCCACCGACTCCGTCAGGAACGATCTCGGTCAGGTTGATCTTCGAGCCGCTGATGGAAAGGATGCGACCGTCATTCGTGCCGAGGTAATTGCCTGGCAGGACGCGATGCACGAGTCCGTCCTGGGTCTGTACCAAGCCGTAGTTGTGGCCGCCGAGATCGAGCGTGCCTACCATCTTCAGCGTGTCCAGCGAAAACTGTTCGAGGAACTCGCGGTTGCGACGCTGATCCGGTCGCAGTCCGGTATTGACGGTCGCGGGCGCGCCCGGCACGAACGGTGACCGCACGGACGACGCGTCGTACGCGAACGTTTCATAGGGCTTGATCTCGGGTAGCTGATCCACGTGCCCGCCCGGCCGCTTCTTGGCCTCATCGATCTTCTGCTGCAGCTCGTCCATGTCATTCGAACAGGCGGCGAACGCGCCCACCGACAGCACGGCAAGCAGCAGCGCACGCGAGCATTTCCACGGTGATCGAACGTTGATCATTGCCTGAAACCTGCCACTGAACCTTGAGGTGAAGTTGAATCGAGCATCAGGGTGTGCCCGGCTTTTTCTTGACGGGCTTCTTGCCAACGGCTCCGCCAGCTGTCTCATCCTCTTCCAGATAACGATAGGTCTTGGCCGTAACGTCGAGCACAAGGTCATCGCAGGAATTCTTGTCGACCGGTTTGATCTCGATGTCGTGCAACGTGACGATACGAGGCAGCGCCGCAATGCCACTGACGAAATTGCCGAGCTGGTGATAATTGCCCGTCAAACGGATCTTGATCGGCAACTCCGCGTAAAACTCGCGTTTGACCTCGGGAGCGGGCTGGAAGAGTTTCTCTTCAAGGCCTGCGGCAAGGCCTGTCTGTGAGATGTCGACCAGCAAGTTCGGCACTTCCGTCTTGCCCGGGAGCTGACGCAGCATGGCGCCGAAGGACTTCTCCATCTCCTTCAACTGGGCTTTGTAGGCCTCGAAGTTCGCGGCCTTGCGCTGGCGCTCGTCAAACTGCGACCAGAGATCGTCCTGCTTCTTGCGGGCCTGGTCGAGTTCCGGCCATTGACCGTTGACTACGAACAGGTACCCAAGGACCCCAACCATTGCGATGAACCAAAGGCCGACGGCGCTTGCGCGCACGATGAGCGGCCAGCGGCCAATGTCCTGCCAATCGACGTTCTTGAATTGGTCGAGGAGTGTCACTGCTGTCCCTCCTGCCCAGGCAACTGCACGCCGACCTGGCTCGCAAAGAGCGTGAAGTCGCTGCCGAGCGTGTTGCCTTTCTGCGTCTCGACCACTTCAAGCTCCGGATTGTCGAGCCATTCGGATGCATCGATGTTGCGCATGAACGCCGAAACACGCGTGCTCGACTGGGCGACACCCTTGATCTCAAGCCGCCTGTCGTTCTGTTTGATGGACGTCAGGTAAAGCCCATCCGGCACCGTCCGTGCGAGCTGGTCAAAGAGATGCACTACTTCCGGACGGCTGCGCTGCAACTTCTCGACGATATCCATGCGCGCCCGCATGCGCTGCTTCTGCGCATCGAGCTCCAGAATTTCGGTGATCTGCTGGTCCAGCTTTTCGATCTCGCCTTGCAGCAGCGCGTTCTTCTTGTTCTGGTTGCTGATGACCTGGCCGTAAAACAGGTTCACGAGCAGCACGACGATTGCCGCCGCCGCTGTGGCTCCGACGAGGGCAAACAGAAAATTGCGCTGGCGGAGCTTGCGCTCTTCAGCACGCCAGGGAAGTAGATTGATTCTTGGCATGTCAGTCAAAGCTCCGCAGGGCAAGACCGCAGGCAGTCAGCAGCGCAGTAGCGTCCTTCTTCACCGCCTGCGCTTTCGCCTTGGATGACATCTTCATCTGTCCAAGGGGGTCGCCTCTCTCGGCGCTTATTCCAACGCGGCTCGAGATGACTTCGGCAACACCGGGAATGTTGGCGCAGCCGCCGCAGATGAGAATCTGATCCGGCTGCTCGCGACCGCTCCCTGACGCAAGGTAGAACTGCAATGAGCGGCTCACCTGCTGCGTCATGTCATCAATGAATGGGTCGAGGACTTCCGGCTGATAGTTGCTTGGCAGTCCGCCTTCCTTCTTCGCGCGGCCCGCCTCTTCCATGCTCAGTCCATAGGTGCGCATGATTTCCTCGGTGAGCTGCTGGCCCCCGAATGCGAAATCGCGCGTGTAGATCACTTTCGGATTGCGCAGCACGCTGAAGGTCGTGCTGCTCGCGCCGAAATCAACAACCGCAATCGTGCGATCGATGCCGCCGTCGGGCATCTGATGCGTCATCAATTTGCAGGCGTTTTCGAGCGCGAACGCCTCGACGTCGACGATTCGTGTCATGAGGCCAGCTGCTTGAACGGCGGCCTGACGCTGCTCGACGTTTTCCGTGCGCGTCGCAACCAGCAGCACATCAAGCATCTCTGGATCTTTTTCCGACGGGCCGATGACCTGAAAGTCATAGCTCACTTCTTCCATCGGAAACGGGATGTATTGGTCAGCCTGGAGCTCAACCTGTCCTTCGAGCTCGCTGTCATTCAACGTGCGCGGCATCTGAATGACTTTGGTGATTGCGGCATCGCCACTGATCGCGATCGCGGCTTCCTTCGCGCTTGCGCCGGAGCGCTTGACCGCGCGACGAATTGCTTCGCCCACCGCCTCGGCGTCAACGATGGCTTTTTCGTTGATCGCGTTGTGTGGCGTTGGCTCAGCCGCGTAGGACTCCACGCGAAATTGACCGCCACTTTGGCTCAGCTCGATCAACTTGACGGACGATGTCGTTATGTCAAGCCCGAGCAATCGACGTGAGCTTTTGCCGAATAGCACAGTCTTTTCCTATTCAGAACAACGAGTTGAACCCCAGAACGACGGCGCCAATTAAGTATTGCGCGCAACTATATAGCAATAAACTGTTAAGTTAAACGTGACCGCACTCACAGGACCAACAGGCCTCACCTCGGTCCATCGGGATCTGTCGATCAGCGCGCAAATGCAAGCACTCAGCGTCGACGTAACGCCAAGCCAGGATCGGGCAGGAACAAGCGTAGCAGTGGCTCATGATCGGACCGGAACGAATAGCGCGTGCGCTTTACCAAAAAGATGGTTTAACGTTCCGACCGGCAACCCCGCTGTCATAGGCTTGATCCCTTAGACCGGTGGCTTTGCGTCCTCACCTTTCAGTGAGTTTGCCCGTCGACGGCGCGCACTATGTATAAACCCCTGTTTTATGGCAAGAAGTTAGAGTTCTTATTGTGAACCAACGCTATTTTCGCTGGGCGTTCGACCTCGCCGCCGCCGGCGTGCTGATGGCGGCCCTGGTTGCACTCTCATTCCTCTGTGTCTTCTCGTACCTGGAAGCCAGCCTGCCGAGCATCGAATCGCTTCGCGATCCGCGCCTGCCCGTGCCGCTTCGCATTTTCACCCGGGACGGCAGGCTGATCGGGCAGTTGAGTTTCCATTCGTGGTTCGCCCCCCGCACCTACGAAATCGGCTGGGTTTTCCACCCGTCCTATCACGGGCAAGGCTACGCTACCGAGGCGGCGCGGGCGCTGCTCCAGTACGGCT
>JBGPLJ010000186.1:0-7251 GCA_041486385.1 Steroidobacteraceae bacterium | reverse complement strand
CGTTTGCGATGCTCGCGCAGCGGCGAGTCGTGACGCTCGTGAACCTGCTCGCTCTGCAGGGGGCGCTGCTGTTCGTGGCCACGCTCCTGCTCGCATGGCGCACGAAGCAGCATCATCTCTACCTCTCGGCCGCGCTGACGCTCGCCCTCAAGGTCATTTTTCTTCCCTGGCTCCTGCATCGCCTCATCCGGCGCCTCAAGGTGTACTGGGATACCGAGCCGCTCCTCAATATTCCGGGGACGATGCTGGTCGGCGTGCTGATCGTGGTCTTTTCCTTCGGCCTCGCGCAGCCGATCTCGGCGCTCGCGAGCACGGCCACGCGCAGCGCCATCGGCATTGCGGTCGCGGTCGTCCTGCTGTCCTTTCTCACCATGATCACGCGGCAGAAGGCGATGTCGCAGGTCGTCGGTTTTCTGTCGATGGAAAACGGTCTCTTCTTCGGCGCCATGAGCGCTACCTACGGCATGCCCATGATCGTGGAGTTCGGCGTGGCGCTCGACGTGCTCGTGGCGATGCTGGTGCTCGGCATCTTCTTCTTCCAGATCCGCGAGCAATTCGACAGCCTGGACCTGCACCACCTCGAGTCGCTGAAGGAACGCGACGCCATCAAGGAGGACAAGTAGCGTGGAAATCCTGCTGCTGCTTGGCTGTCCGCTCGCAGGTGCGGTCCTCCTCGGGATCTTTGGCGCGCGGCGCTGGGCGCCGGAACTGAACGCGGGGATGAGCCTGGCGACGTTTCTCGCCGCCTGCCTACTTACGGTACGCGTCATCGGCGAGGGCAACCTCATCGTCGCGCACGAGCAATTCTTCATCGACCCGTTCAACGTGTTCCTGGTAACGCTCACGGCGTTCGTGGGCCTCACGACCGCGCTCTTCTCGCGTCCCTACATGCGCGTGGAGATGGAGCACGGGCGCGTGAGCCCGCAGCGCCTGCGTCTCTATCACAGCATGTATCAGCTCTTCACAGCGACCATGCTGATGGCGCTTACGACCAACAACATGGGAATTCTCTGGGTCGCCATGGAAGCGGCAACGCTTTCCACCGTGCTGCTTGTGACGCTTTACCGGACGCCCGCGAGTCTCGAGGCCGGATGGAAGTATTTCATCCTGTGCGGCGTCGGCATCGCGCAGGCGCTGTTCGGCACGATTCTTCTCTACTTCGCGGCCGAAAAGATCCTGGGCGCCGAGGGAGCGGGGACCGCGCTGCTGTGGACGCATCTCAATGCCGTGAAGGGGCAGCTCGAGCCGACCGTGCTGAGTCTCGCGTTCGTATTCCTGCTGGTCGGCTACGGCACGAAAGTCGGGCTCGCGCCGCTTCACAACTGGCTGCCCGACGCGCACGCGGAAGGTCCGACGCCGATTTCCGCGGTGCTCTCGGGCCTGCTGCTCAACGTCGCGATCTATGCGGTCGTCCGCTGCAAGATCCTGGTGGAAGGCTCGCTCCGTTCGGCGCTCCCATCGAAGATGCTCATGGGCTTCGGCCTGCTGTCGGTTGTGCTGGCCGCGTTCTTTCTCTGGCGTCAGCGCGACATCAAGCGGCTGTTCGCTTACTCCTCGATCGAGCACATGGGAATCATCACGTTCGCCTTCGGCATGGGTGGACCGGTCGCAAACTTCGCCGCCGTGCTGCACATGACGGTGCACTCGCTCACGAAGTCGGCCATCTTCTTCACCGTGGGCCACGCCGCGCAGAAGGCGGGTTCCCAGCTCATGGAAAACATTCGCGGACTCATCACGCTGAGCCCGACGATCGGCTGGGGTTTGATGCTGGGTTCGCTCGCCATCCTTGGCATGCCGCCATTCGGGGTCTTTGCGAGTGAATTCCTGATCCTCACGACCGCGATGCGGGAGCAGCCCTGGGCGACACCCATCCTGCTGCTGGCCCTCGGCGTCGCTTTCGCAGCGATCTTCCGCAAGGTGCAGCCGATGGTGTTCGGTGAAACAACCGCCAAACGTTTGGCTCACCCGCCGGCATTGCTGCCGGTGTTCGTGCACCTTGCCGCCGTTCTGGTCCTCGGCGTCTACGTCCCGCCCTATCTTGCTGACTGGTATCGCGCCGCCGCGCGCCTGATCGGGGGGCACTGAGATGTCGTTTCGGGCATGGTGGGACGGGGCTGATGCAATCGCTGGCATTGCGCGAGCCCGGCGGCGTCGCGTCGACCCGCATGAATGGTTGCGCACCGCAACCGATGCCGCGGCCGCAGGTGGCCAGCTCATCGCGCTCTGGGCCTCACCGGCCACCGAGATTCCGCGGGACGTCGTGCTGCGAGCAGCGCTTCTCACCGACGTCGGCATGCTCGTCCTCGAATTGTCGTTGCCGGACGATGCGAGCTACCGCGGGCTGCAGGAAATCTTTCCGGCGGCAGCGCGCATGCAGCGCGCCGCTTTCGATCTCATGGGCGCGCGCTCGGACGACGTCGATGCGCGGCCGTGGCTGCGACACGCGGCCTGGTCGTCAACGGAATTTCCATTGCGTGACGGTACGCGAGCGAGGCCGTCTGCCGAAGGGTCGGTCGATACCTACGACTTCGTGCGGGTCGACGGCGACGGCGTACACGAGGTACCGGTGGGCCCGGTGCACGCCGGCACGATCGAGCCTGGGCATTTCCGCTTCTCGATCGTCGGCGAAAAAGTGCTGCGGCTCGAAGAGCGGCTTGGCTACGTGCACAAGGGAATCGAGCGCCGCTTCACGGAGCTGCCCGCTCTTGAAGGTCATCGCCTTGCGGCGCGGGTGTCCGGCGATTCCGCGGTGGCGTTCTCCTGGGCCTACTGCCAGGCGCTCGAAGGACTCAGCGGCTGCTCCGTCTCGAAGCGTGCCGCGATGTTGCGGGCTCTGTGTCTTGAGATCGAGCGCATCCAGAATCATCTGGGCGATCTCGGCGCGCTCGGCAACGACGCGGGCTTCGCATTCGGTCTTGCGCAGTTCTCGCGCATCAAGGAGGAGTTGCTGCGCACGGTCGAGGCGGCGTTCGGTCAGCGCTACCTGCTCGATACCGTCGTGCCGGGCGGAACTCGCGCCGATCTTTCCGCGGAGGCGGGGCGGGCGCTGGTGGAACGAACGAGCGCTGTCGCGGACGCGGCACGGCACCTTCAGGTGATCTACGACGAACACCCCGGTGTGCGCGACCGATTCGTGGGCGCGGGCGCGGTGAACCCGGAACTTGCCCGCCGCCTCGGGCTGACCGGACTTGCCGGTCGCGCCAGCGGGCAGGCGCTCGATGTTCGAGTGGACCTGCCGGCACCGCCGTACGATGAGATCGTACCCGCGAAGATCGTGCGTGAAGAGGGCGACGTTGCGGCGCGAGTCAACGCGCGCTTCGCGGAATTGCAGGAGTCCTGCCGGCTCGTGGCACTCCTCGTCGAGAAACTGCCGGCCGGCGCGCATCGTGTCGAAGTGCGGCTGCCGGCGGCGAGGCGATTCGGCATCGGCCTGATCGAGGGTTGGCGCGGACCGGTCTTCATCGCGCTCGAGACCGAGGGTGATGCCATCCTGCGCTGCCACCCGCACGATCCGTCATGGCAGAACTGGCCGGTGCTCGAGCACGCGATCATCGGCAACATCGTGCCGGATTTCCCCCTGATCAATAAGTCGTTCAACCTCTCCTACAGCGGTCACGATCTGTAGCTCGCACCCATGCTGAAGATATTGCGCCAGATTGCTTCGATCGGAATCGTCACCGAAAACGCGCCGCGCGCCGATGACGCCCTGCGCATTCGCGAGGCTCTGAACGAGCGCGTTCGTGGCATCCTGGGGCGGGCGCTCTGCATACGCCATGTCGATGCCGGATCCTGCAACGGCTGCGAGCTCGAGATCCACGCCGTCAACAATCCGATCTACAACATCGAGGGACTCGGCATCCGTTTCGTCGCGAGCCCGCGGCACGCCGATCTGCTGCTGGTCACGGGACCGGTTTCGCGGCACATGGAGGTCGCGTTGCGGCGGACGTTCGACGCGATGCCCGATCCGAAGCTCGTGGTCGCGATCGGCGATTGCGGCTGCACGGGAGGTATCTTCGGCGAGAGCTACGCGAGTTGCGGGCGCGTCGGAAACGTCATTCCGGTCGACGTCGTCGTGCCGGGCTGCCCACCGAGTCCGACGCGAATCCTGGAAGGCATCCTTGCGGCAATCTCGCGGTCGCCGGCGGCGCCATGAAAAGAAAGCCGCAGCCACTGCTCGTGGTGAAAAGTCCGCTGGCGGACCGGCAACACCTGCTGCAGCCGATTGATCCTACCAACATCCGTGGGCGCAGGCTCTCGCCGAGCGTTGCCGATCGCACGTACAAAAAGCCCTTCATCGTGGAAACCGGGCGAACGCGGAGCCTGCATTTCGATTTCGCGTCCATTCAGAGCGCGATGCGCGTCGACGATCCGGACGGCTTGTGCCTCGCCTACACACGCAAGATGATGGCGTTTCTGCTGTTCAACGCAACGCCCGGGCGCCTCCTGTTGCTGGGTCTCGGCGGCGGCTCACTGGCGAAATTCTGCTTTCGCCGGCTGCAATCCAGCATGATCACAGCCGTCGAAATCAATCCGTACGTGCTCGCGCTGCGCGAGACATTCCTGGTTCCGCCGGATGATGAGCGCTTTCGGGTAGTTGAGGCCGACGCCGCGCAATACGTGAGCCGCCAGGCGCGGCACAAGGACGTCATTCTGGCGGATGCGTGCGACGCCAACGGCATTGCACCCCAGTTCGATTCGCTCGAGTTCTATCATTGCGTTCGGGAGGCTCTGTCCGATTGCGGGATATTCGTGAGCAACCTCTGCGGCGAGGTATCCTGCCGCGCGTCGCACCTCGCGAAGATTCGGGAGGTCTTTGGAGAGCCGCTGCTGCTGCCCGTACGCCGTGGACACAACCTCATCGTCATTGCGAGCAAGCGGCGCCCAGCGCAGAGCCTCGCTCATGGGCTCGAAGCCGTCGCGCTCGAGCTCAAGGGCAGATTCGGACTCGAGTTCCCACGCTATGTCCGCCAATTTGCTCGCGGCTTGCCGCAGCGCGGGGAGCACAACGTCTGCGGTTGAGCGGCGCGCGGTGACGTGCGCCAACGCGATCGCCATCGCGATCATGATGGCAATTGCAATCGTGCTGCTCGCTCTGGGCGGTTGCACGCGATCGATCGATCACGGGCGCTACGGTCCATTCGAGATCGGCACCACCAAGGAAACGGCGCTCGCGGCGCTCAAGAGCGCCGACATCCGCGGCGTCGAGCCGCTGATCTTTCCGGCGCTCAGGCTCGAGAATCCGCGGCGGGCGGATCTCGATGCGTTCGCGGCAAACGCTGGCATCGCGATCGAGGTCGATGAGAGCCTGACGCGCCTGCACGTCGAGTTTCGCGACGGCCGCGTGAGCGCGACCTGGCCGAATTTCGGCGAATACCCCTACATCCCGCGCTTTCCGTATTCGGGCGAGGCGCTGCTCTCACGCCTGCAGCTGAAGATCGTGCCGCCGATGGATCACGCGGCGGTATTCGACGCCATCGAGTCGTTTCCGACGCAGCACCAGATCGTGGTTGAGCCGTTCGTCGTCGGTTACCAGAAGATGCGCGGTGCGGATACGCCGCCCTGGACGGGAGAATATCGGGCACTGCTGCTGGCAAACGACGCGTGGCGCTTCCAGGGTCTCAAGGCGCAAGTGTGGTACCTGGCCGGCGATTCGGACGTCACCCTCTACTTCCGCGCCGGCCGGCTGCGCGAAATCGTGCACCACGCCTCTATCTTTTGAGCCCAGCCGGGGT
Source organism: Steroidobacteraceae bacterium (assembly GCA_041486385.1). Taxonomy (GTDB): domain Bacteria; phylum Pseudomonadota; class Gammaproteobacteria; order Steroidobacterales; family Steroidobacteraceae; genus JBGPLJ01. The sequence goes on along the minus strand of JBGPLJ010000186.1, from coordinate 1,519 downwards.
CAAGAAAAAGTCTCAGCGCACGATAACGTTCCAGTAGGGAAGCGTTCCCGGAGCGATTCGCCGGTTCCTCCTGTCCGTGCCTGTGAGCCATGTCGAGCAAAAAGCCCCTGATCCAGAGCTTGCTCCAGCATCTCGCCCGCCTTCTGCCCGGGCGTCATGCCGACGTGAGCGATCCTGCCGACGTGAGCGACCCTGCTGCCCGGAGCGCTGCCGCCCTGCTCGAGCGATTGAGCATGGCCACCCAGGTGGCGGGCATCTATGTCTGGGAACTCGACTGGCTGGCGGGGAAGATCACCTTCGACGACAACCGCTTCGCTTCCTCGACCGCTAACCGCCACTACAGCCAGCAGTTCGGGAGCGACCTCTTCAAGTGGGTCCATCCCGAAGATCAGGGCTCCGGCGCCGCGGCCATGCTCAAGGCTTTGGGCGAGGGCCAGCCCGACGCGTCTTTCCGCTACCGCCTGCGCCTCGCCGACGGTGCGATCCGGCACATTCAGGCGTTCGCCCGCACCACGACCGACGCCGCGGGCAAACCGCAGCGTTCTCTCGGCGTGAGCTGGGACGTGACCGCGGAGGTCGAGTCGGCCGAACAATTGAAGCGCCAGGCGGAGCAGATCGCCGACGCCCAGCGCCGCTTCGAGCGTGCCTCGCTCTCGGTCGCCGAGGGTCACTGGGAATCCGACATGATCACCCGGCGTCACTGGGCGTCATCGAGCTACTACGCGCTCCTCGGTTACGACCCGGCGGAGTCGCCGATCGACACGCTCGATAAGGTTCGCAGCCTCATCCATCCGGACGATGTGGCCACGATCATTGACGCCGCGAACCAGCGTGATGCCACGGGCAAGCCCTATCAGCATGAAATGCGTGTGCGTCTGAAAAACGGCAGCTATCACTGGTTTCTGGTGCACGCGGTCCCGGAACGCGACGCGAACGGAACCGTCACTCGCGTCATGGGTTCGATTCACGACATCCAGCAGCAAAAGGTCACTGAGGACGCGTTGCGTGAAGCGCAGGCGCGTTTCGAGCGCGCGATTCAGGGCACGCAGGACGGTCTGTGGGAAGTCGATGTGGGCAAGGACCACCTGTGGCTCTCGCCGCGCCTGCATGAGTTACTGGGTTTCGGCGCGGGCGAACTTGGCGACAGACAGGGTTCCCTGCGCAGTCGCGTGCACCCCGAGGACTTGCCACTCTCCGATGCCACCATGCTCGGCAATCTGCGGCGCGGCCTCCCGGTCGATCTCGAAGTGCGCATGCAGACGAAGAGCGGCGAGTATCGCTGGTATCGGATGCGCGGTTCGCCGCAAATGGGCCCGGATGGCCAGGTCGTGAGATTGTCGGGATCCATGCAGGATGTGACCGACGCGCGGGCCGCGCGCGACGCGCTGGTGCAGGCGACGCTGGCCGCGGAAGCGGCGAGCCGCGCGAAGAGCGCGTTCCTCGCGAACGTCAGCCACGAAATCCGCACGCCCATGAACGGCATCATCGGCATGTCGCAACTGCTGCGCCTGACCCATCT
>JBGPLJ010000185.1:0-7300 GCA_041486385.1 Steroidobacteraceae bacterium | reverse complement strand
GCTTCATGCATGCAATCCGCGAGGAGCCGTCCAGCCCACGGGGTGTCGGTCGCGCCCTTCAACACCACCGTATTGCCGGTGACGAGCGCGGCCGCCACCGGACCACCGGCCAGCGCAAAGGGAAAATTAAAAGGCGCGATCACCACCCATGGGCCATGCGGCTTCATCACGGAACGGTTGTGGCTGCGAAATCCTTTGAGCGGATCGTCCGGCAGCGCGTGATCGAATTTCCCGCGCTCGAAGTCATCGCAGTACACCGTGAAGAATTCAGCGGTCTCCTGGACCTCACCGAGCGCCTCCATCCGGTTCTTCCCGACTTCCAGCGCAACGGCCGCGGCAATGTCATACACGCGCTCTTCGATGACTGCCGCGACACGCCGAAGAATGCGATTGCGCTCAGCCGACGGCGTGCGACTCCACTCGCGAAACGCGCGCCTGGCCGCCGCCATCGCCGCGTCAACCTCCGCATTCGTGGCTTCAGGAAAGTGTCCGAGCACCCAATCGCGTTGGATCGGGCTGCGGCCCTCGCGCGTGATCGCAGCGGCACGGTTAGCGCCGTCGATGTAGTGCTCGTGCACGCGGCCCAATTGCTTGCGCACGCGCGCGAGCGCGGTCTCAAAGCGCTCATGCAGCGCTGCCGGCGGATCGAACATCGTCGAATAAGTGAGCTTGAATTCCATGTGCACCATTCTGGCACAGTCGCTCGAATCGCGCGGCGCCGGCCGCGCAACTGGACGCGCCCGGCGCCGACCCGCCACACTCATCCTATGACGATGGATATTCGATGACATCGGGCGAACGACAGATCAACGCGGGCCACATCGATGAGTGGGCCTGGAACGGCCCATCGAGCCCGTTGCCCGCAAGCGTCGACATCGTGATCATCGGCGGCGGCATTGTCGGATGCTCCGCGGCGTATTTTCTCGCGCGCTCCGGTGTCTCGGTCCTGCTGTGCGAGAAGGGACGAATCGCCGGAGAGCAGTCCGGCCGCAACTGGGGCTGGGTGCGACAGCAAGGCCGCTCTCCGGTCGAACTGCCAATGATGATGACGAGCCTCAGAATCTGGCAGAACTTCGAACGCGAGCTGCAGGAGGACGTGGGCTTCACTCAAGGGGGCAGCCTTTATCTCGCGGAGACTTCGGAGCAGCTCGACTCCTTTCGCGCATGGCTCGCGGTCGCCAGGGAACACGGACTCGATACGCGCATGCTCACTCCACAAGAGCTCGGATCGATCCTGCGCTCGGCTCGGAATCGTTGGGCCGGCGCGATGTATACGGCGAGCGATGCGCGCGCCGAGCCCAATCGGGCGGCGCCGGCGATCGCGCGCGGGGCAGTGCGCGCCGGCGCCCGAATTGTCAGCAGCTGCGCGGTGCGCGGGCTCGATCAAACCAATGGCCGCGTTCACGCAGTCATCACCGAACACGGCGTCGTACGCACGTCCGCTGTCGTTTGCGCAGGAGGCGCCTGGACCAGCCTCTTCTGCCGCTCGATCGATGTCACGGTGCCGCAGCTGCTCGTCAAAGGCACGGTCGCGCGCACCGCGCCCACCGTCGAAATACTTCCGGGCGAAGCGTGGTCGCGCGCTGTTGCGATTCGCCGCCGCCGCGATGGCGGGTACACGGTGGCGCGCGGATCGGCACTGGAACATCCGCTAGTGCCGGCGACGTTTCGCTTTCTGTCGAAATTTCTGCCGGCGCTCAGGCAGGAACACGGCGCGGTGCGCGTCCGCCTCGGCCGCGACTTCTTCAAGGCTCTCGCGACACCACGGCGCTGGGGTCTGGCCCGCGAATCGCCGTTCGAGCGCGAACGCGTATTGAACCCATCGCCTGATGCGGAGGACGTCATCGAGATCGGCCGCGCGCTGACACGTGCTTTCCCGGAAATCGCCGATGCGCCACTCGCCGAGACCTGGGCCGGCATGATCGAGAGCTCTCCCGACGTGCTGCCAATCATTTCTAGTGTCGACGGGCTCGAAGGATTCTTCGTCGCGACGGGATTCAGCGGCCACGGATTTGGGATGGGTCCGGGCGCAGGAGAGCTCATTGCGAAAATGGTAATGAAAAGGGCGAGCTCCGATGAGCTCGCCCCTTTTAGACTCAGCCGCTTCTATGACGGGTCGCCGATCCGTCCGGGTCCTACGATCTAGAACTTCTGACCGAAGCTGATGCCGATCATGCGCGGTGGACTCACGTTCATATATTGATTCGTAAAACACGTCGTCGCATCACACTGGGCGTAGTGATCGAGTTGTGCGCGTTCGTCGAACAAGTTGTTCGCGAACAGCTCAAGCGAGAAGCTGCCACTCTCGATGCCAGCCGTGAATCCCACCAGCGTATATGCCTTCAACGGGCCGAGAACGTCCCGCTCCACAGTTCGCAGGTCGGGCCAGCGGCTACCGACGTATGTCAAGGATCCCTGCACGTGGGCGTCGAAGTTGCCGGCCTTGAACGTGTATCGGCCGGTGAGGTCCCCCTTGAACTTCGGTGTCACGGGGAGTTGCGAGCCGCTCGGTGCATCGGGGACGGCGCAATCGGTGACCGGATTGCCGTTCGCATCGAGCGCGGAGCAATAATTGCTCGTGCTCTTGGGATCGAGCAACGAGAATCCCCCGGACAGCGTCAGATTGCTGGACGCAGCCCACTCGATACTGGCCTCAACGCCCTTGATGCGCGCACTGCCGGCGTTCACGATTTGCGTCAGTGAATTCTGGCCCAGGAACGCAAACTGGAAGTCCTTCCAGTCCTCCCAGAACAGCGCCCCATTGAATCGCAGACGACCATCGAGCAGCGTCGTTTTCCATCCGAGTTCACTGTTCGTCAGGAAGTCCGGCTTGTAGGGCGGCAGCGTTCCCTGTCGATTGACGCCGCCCGGACGGAATCCTTTGGACCACGTCGCGTACATCATGTGCCGGTCGTCGAAGCGATAGCTGAGGCTGATCTTCGGTGTGTTACCGGAATCATTGACCACTTTGTACAGATTCCGGCACGGTCCGCCATTGACATGAATTGTGTAGTCACAGGGTGCGAGCCCTGGGTGCGTCACGCTGCAATTGAAGGTTGCGGATCCCTGTGCCTCACCGGTGCATGAGCCGTAGGGATTGGTGGCCCCAAATCCCAGGAACCCGTTGAGCGAATTTTTCGCCTTGAAGAAGCGGATTCCGCCCGTCAGCGTGAGCTTGTCCGTGAGGTCAAAGTTCATTTCCGTGAAGGCTGCCTGGTCACGATCGACCCGGAGCTGCTCGGTCAGCCAGAACGTATCGGGCCAGCCGGTCACCTCGGATACGTCGGCGAGCCCGTCGATTCGATAGCGCTGCTCGATGCCGTGCTGCTGGCGCTGCACGAAGATGCCCGCGACGATGCGGAACCTCTGATCCTGCGGCGAGGAGACTCGCAGCTCGTTGCTCCATTTCTGATAACGGTCCTTGCCCTGGATGAATTGCGACGGATTGATGACATTGCCCGAATTGTCGTAGAAATACGCGCCCCAGTCGTAGCCGGCGTTGAAGTAGCCCGTGTCGTAGGACAGGGAATAGTCCGCATAGTCCGTTTGCGTATCCACGTTGCGCCTCATGAAGGCGCCCGCATATACGACATCCAGGTTGCTGATCTTTCCAGTGACTGTCAGAGCAGCCTGCGCCCAGCGATCGTCCGATTTTTCCGGATAGAAGTGCCCGAGTTTCAGATCGCCGATGGACGGATCGAATGCGAAATTGCCGTTCGCTTTCTGACTCTGACCCATCACCGTAGGTGTGACGGACCAGTTGTCACTCAGGTCGATCTTGAGTGCGGCACGTGCTCCATACGTATCGACGTCGTTGTAATGCTTTTTCGGTCCGACCTGCGCCGTAACGACGCTGCTGCAGTTGGCCGGCAAAGGGGCGCTCGCACTGTTAGTCAGGCAGATACCTGACGACGGAAACCTGATCGCGCGTGCCACATTGTCGATATAACCGGCGTCGTGCTCGACCCATCCGACCAGTCGGATGGCCGACTTGTCGGAAATCGGCTTGTTGACGAAGCCCTCGCCGGTGTAGCCGACGCCGCCGTTGGTAACCGTGTTGGTCTGCAGGTCGTAGCTGGCTTTGAATCCGCTGGGATCCGGCTTGTTCGTGATGATGCGGATCGTTCCTGACTGCGAGCTTGCGCCGTACAGCGTGCCTTGCGGACCGGCCAGGGCTTCCACGCGCGCGATGTCGTACACGTGGATATCGAGATTGCCCTGAATCGTCGTGATCGGCTGCTCGTCGAGATACATGCCGACGCTTGGCTCCGAGCCGGAATGATTGCCGTCGCCGCCATTGACGACACCGCGCATGTACACAAGAGAGAACCCCGGTCCGGACGTCTGAAACGACACGCTGGGAAGCATCTGCGCATAGTCTGCGAAGTTCGTGATATGCAGCTCTTCCAGCTTTTCCGTACCGATCGCGGTGATGCTGAGGGGAACGTTTTGCAGGTTCTCGGAGCGCTTCTGCGCGGTGACGATGACTTCCTCGAGGACTCCGGTGTCCGCGGCCTGCTGCTGCGCCATCGCCTGCGGGGCGATGCTCAATATCGCTGTTGCCATGGGCAGACCGGCCCAGGTGGCCTGCATTCGCCGTAGTTTTCGCTTGCGGCTGCGTGTCATGAGAACGCTCCCCTGGTTGTTGGTGTTGCGCGGACGATACTTGTGGTTCGGATTGTATGTCGGCTGAGTTCGATCTCAAAATTCCGGCACATTGGGATAAACGTCCAGGACTCGTCCCAGGGCCGCCCTGAGCGGCCCAAGCCATGGCTCGTAGCGGCGCCACTGGTCGACACTTTCGCGATAAATAGGCCTGCGGACCTGCTCCGAACTCGCAGTCCGGACCGCCCGCTCGTTCTCGTAGAACCGCAGGCACGCCTCTTCGAACGGCAAGCCGCAGTAATCGAGGAGGCGCCTCACCACGGCCTCCGTGTCCTCGACCATTGTTTCGTAAATGACACGATGAATCCGCCCCGGCAGCGCCGCATCAAAGTGTGCCATGAGTTCCACGTAGTCGCGGTAGTAGCGGCCAATCTCGTCGAGGCTGTAGGTAAAGGGCTGTCCTCGGGCAAAGTGCTGCTTGAATCCGGAAAAGCAGCATCCCAAGGGATGACGCCGCGCATCGATGATCCTGGAGTGCGGCAAGATCAGCTGGATCAGGCCAATGTGCATGAAGTTGTTCGGCATCTTATCGATGAAGAACGGCGCGTCGGTCTTGCGGTGTATGCGCGTCTGCTCGAGGTAGCGCTCGCCGAGTACCCGGCACTCCGCGGCGCTCAACGGCTCGAGCACCTCCGGATATTCGGAGACTTCGCGACGCGACTTTCGGCCGCCGAGCTCGCGAGCCGTCGCGATGATATTCGGCAACTCCTGTGTGCCTTCCACTTGGGAGTGGCTGGAGAGGATCTGTTCCAGCAGCGTCGAACCGGCGCGCGGCAATCCGACAATAAAAATCGGATCCGGCGCAGCGGATCCCCAGCCAGCGCGCCTCTGGAAGAATTCTGCGGTAAAGAGCGCCTTCGAACGCCGCACGTGCGCGGAATTCTCATCGGCGTCGTACGTGACACCGCTGCGCCGCAAGCGATTGCCGGCCGCATAGTGATCAAACGACTCTGCGAAGCGACCGGCGTCCTCGAGCGCCTTGCCAATCGCGAAGTGAAAATGCAGGCGATCGTCGTCGGAGATGTCCGACCGCGCCACTTGCGCCAACATCGCGTCGAGCTCGGCCGGCGAGAATTGGAACGTCTTGAGGTTGGCGAGGCTCCAGTAGGACTCGCCGAGACTCGGCGTCAGCTCGATGCTCTCCCGGTAGGCCTCTATGCTGTCCTTGCTGCGGCCGGCCGTCTTCAATGCATGGCCGTAGCTCATCCACACTTTCGCCTGTGTCGGATACTCAGCGAGGACATCGGCATAGATCCGGATCGACTCATCGTATTCACCGATGCGCGAAAGGATGGCGGCCTTGAGGTTGCGGTAGCTCGGATTGCGCGGTTCGGCCGCTAACAGCCGCTCGATTTCCACCAGGGCCTCGCTCTCCTTGTTCTGCCGATGCAACACAATCGCATAGTTCTGTCGTGCGGCAATAAACCCCGGCGCAAGGTCCAGACAGCGCGCAAGCAGAATCTCGGAGTCGGCGTAGCGGCCGAGCCGGGCCGCCACCTCGGCCAGCATGCGGATCGCCGCGACATCTGTCGGATGCGCTTTCAGGTGTTCGCGCAATAGCGCCTCAGCAACCGCGATCCTGTTTTCGCAGAGGGCGGCGGCCGGTTCGAGCAGACGGGGGTCGCGGGTCGACGCCTGAATATGGCGGGCGTACGCGGCATCAGCGCCTGCGCTATCGCCGATCGCCGTGAGGTGATCGGCGAGCACACGCCATGCATCGGTCATATCAGGCTTCAGCTGCACGGCGCGCCGCAGCGCCGCGACTGCAGCGTCGCCCTGTCCCAGGCTGGCGAGCGCGAGGCCGAGTTCATAGTGCGTGGCTGCCGAGTTCGGCTGAGCCGCGGCCAAAGGCTGGAGAACCGCGATCGCTCCGGCGGTGTCGCCTGCGCTGCGACGAGCGATTCCCAAAAGCAGGGTCGCCATCGGATGGCTGGGTACGGCGCGCAGAATTTCCATCGCCTGCTCGACGGCCAGCGCCGGATTGGTTTCGAGCAAGCGCGTCGTGTGCGCCAACGCGACGTCGAGAGTGCCGACGGGCTCGGAGGTGCCGCTCATCGCGTATCCTTCCAATGGATGGCCTCGATTGTCAATCGCAACGGAGTCCCTGCACGTGTCACGTGACGTCATCGTTGTCGGTGCGGGTCACAACGGCCTGACCGCGGCGGCCTATCTCGCCCGGGCCGGCATGCGCCCCCTCATTCTCGAGCGTCGCGCAATCGTCGGCGGCTGCGCGGTCACGGAAGAAGTGGACGCAAGGGTCGCGCCCGGTTGCCGCGTTTCCACCGCCTCTTACATCGCGAGCATGTTGCGGCCCGAAGTGATTCGCGATCTGCGCCTCGGTTCCTACGGCCTCAAGATGATCGCCTGCGAACCCGGGGTTCAGGCGGCGTTCGAGGACGGCAGCGTCATCGCGTGGTGGAACGACGGTGCGCGCATGCGCCGCGAGCTCGAACGGGTCGCACCGCGTGACGTGCAGCAGTTCTTCGACACCGAGCGTGAATTGCGACGCCTCGCTTCGTTCCTCGAGCCATTTTTTCTCGAGGCTCCGCCCGATTTCGATGCGCGCGGTTCACGGCGCATTCGGGAACTGTGGCGCGTGTTCACGCGCTTGCGGCGCGCGACTGGCTCGGATATC
>JBGPLJ010000184.1:0-7303 GCA_041486385.1 Steroidobacteraceae bacterium | reverse complement strand
CGATTGGTCGCAGCGTCGAGGCGGCTGGGATCAGTGGAACCACAAGTCGGTTCCGGCCCGCCCGCCGCTGCCTGTCTATCAGCGGAAATATTCCGGCGATCGCTACCCCAAGGATGTGGAGCAGCAGAAGGCGCTACACAGCCAGAACTACCACTACCAGCCGCGCGGCTCGGCCGCGCGCCAACAGGACCGTCAGCAGAATTCGGGGAAAGTGCAAAGGCCAGCCGAGCCTTCCCGGCCCACAAGGCAGGAGAGCTCAAAGCAGCCCCAGCAGTCCCAGCAGCCCCCATCCAACGCGCGCGACCAGAATGGACGTCCGGGTCAAGGCGCTCCTCCGCAGGAGAAGAAGCAGGGGCAGGAGCGCGACCAGCAAAAGGATCGCAAGAAGGCAGGCGACAACAAGAAACCTGGCGACAACAAGAAGTCAGGCGACAACAAGAAGTCAGGCGAGGGCGATCACAACAACGGCCAGGACCAGACACATTAGTGTCGTGTGGGCGCGGTGCAATTGCACTGTGATCGCTGCGACGGAGTCAGTTGCGATACTGAGTGCGGCCGAGTGATCGTGCCGGCGGGCAATGCCCGCGCAAACTCGATATGCTTCCGCAATGATCGAGCGCGAAGACGGGCTCAACAAGGCGCTGACCAAGGCGCAGGTTGTGATGATCGGCCTCGGTGGTGCAATCGGCACCGGCCTGTTCATGGGCAGCGGTATTGCGATCGGTTATGCGGGACCGGCTGTGCTCATCAGCTACGCCATCGCGGGCTTCGTCGCGCTCGTGATGGTCTTCAGTCTCTCGGAGATGGCCGTCGTCCATCCGGCGGCGGGTTCCTTTGGTGTGTACGCCGAAACCTATCTGAATCCGTGGTCCGGATTCATCGTTCGCTACACCTACTGGATCGCGCAGGTGATCGCCATCGGTGGCGAGGCCGTGGCGGCGGGCGTGTACATGACGTTCTGGTTTCCGCACGTGCCGGTGTGGATGTGGTCGGTCGGGTTCGCATTCATCCTGCTGTACGTGAACGCACGGTCGGTCAGTAACTTCGGCACCATCGAATACTGGTTTGCGATGATCAAGGTCTCCGCGATCATCCTATTCATCATCCTCGGTGCCGTGAACATCTTCGGGCTCGGTGTGCCCGGGACCGGCTTTCACAATCTGACGGGACTTCCGGGCGGCTTCATGCCGTACGGCTTGGGCGGCGTGTGGATGGCCGTCATCATGGGAATCTTCTCGTTCAACGGCATCGAGGTGATCGCCGTCACCTCAGGTGAAGTGAAGGAGCCCACCAAGGCAATACCGGCGGCGCTGCGCACGATGATTCTCAGACTTTTCCTCTTCTATATCCTGGCGCTGGCGATTGTCGTCACGGTCGTTCCCTGGACCGAAACGGGCGCCAAGGTTGTGGCGCAGAGCCCCTTCGTGCGGGTTTTCGCGCAGGTCGGAATACCCTATGCGGCGGGCATCATGAATTTCGTGGTGGTGAGCGCGGCGCTCTCGAGCATGAATACCAACGTGTATCTGTGCTCGCGGATGCTGTTCTCGCTGTCGCGCGGCGGCTATGCGCCGAAGTTCCTTGGCACGCTGGGCAAGACTCGGACACCGACCGGAGCGATCGTCACGTCGGGCGTGTGCATCCTGCTTGCCGCCGCCGTTTCAAAACTCACACCGCTCGCCTACAACTACCTGTTCGGCGTTGCGCTGTTCGGCGCGATGATCGTCTGGATCATCATCCTGCTCAGTCACCTGAGCTTTCGGCGCCGCTATAAGGGTGCGAACCTGCCAGTGCGCATGCCGTTCTTTCCGCTGATGCAGCTCGCGGGCCTCGCTTTGCTGATTGCCGTGCTCGTTACCATGGGACTCGATACGGAATTCTGGAATATCTCCTGGATCTGCGGAGTACCGTGGCTCGTGCTGCTCTCGGTCGTTTACTTCATCTGGAAATCGCGTCGCCGCGCAGAATCCTGATCAAGAGTTCATTGTCGATGTTGCCGCCCGACACGACGGCACATACTTTCTTGAACTCGTGTCGGCCGGAGAGTGCCGCCGCCACGGGAATAGCACCGGCGCCTTCGGCGATCGTCTTGTTGCGCTCAGCCATCGACTTGATGGCTGCAGCCACTTCCTGCAGCGAAACCGTGATCGTGTGATCGATCAGGCGGCTCGCGAGCGGCCACATTTCCGGCAGGATCGTGCCGAAGCCAACGCCGCTCACGAAGCCGGAATCGTAAGGCACGGTCACCGGCCGACCGGCTTGCATCGCCGCAGTCATGGGCTGCGCCGTTTCGAGCTCGCAGGCAATGATCTTGATGCTGGGTCGCAGGACGCGCGTCGCGCAGGCGATGCCGCAGCCCAGGGCGCCGCCGCCGAACGGTACGAAGATCGCATCGACATCGGCGAGATCTTCCAGTATCTCGAGCGCAATCACGCCGTTGCCAGCCAGGGCTGCGGGTTCACGCGCAGCATCGACATAAAGACCATGCGCATCGTGGTGCACGCCCGACGTGATCGAGCGCCACCAGTCGTCAAAGGGCAGCGTCACGATTTGCGCGCCGAGTCTGCGCAAATGATCGAGCTTGGCCTGCGGCGTGTTTTCGGGGACGACGGCGGTGGCGGGTATTCCAAGCCGCTTGGCCATCCACGATACGGCGACCGCGCTGTTGCCCGTGCTGGCGGTGTAAATCCCCCGCGCAAGGGCCGCAGGTGTCTTTGTCAGTACTGCATTGCCGATCGGGCGCAACTTGAACGAGCCGACCGGCTGCATGTTCTCGAGCTTGAGATAAGTCTCCCTGCCGGGAGGTGCATCCGGAGATCGCACGAGCGGAGCGCGCAGCACGATGCCGGCGAGCCGTTTGCGCGCGCTTTCGATATCAGCCATGGAAACACCTTCGACAGTGTCATGCATGGCGTGGCGGTCCCGTAGCATTGAGAAAAAAGATCATGCGCAATTTCCCGAGACGTTAGACTTGACGCATGCACGAAGCGACAGGGCGATGAACATCATGAGTCCCGATTTCAAGGCGTTGCGCCGGGAATTTCCCCTTCTTGAGCGCAAGACCTATCTCAACAGCGGCGCGTACTGCGCGCTCGCCAACAGTGTGCGCGCCGCATTCAATGCCTATATGGACGATCGTCTTGCCGTCGGCGCGAACTGGGACGTCTGGGTCATGAAGAACGAGGCCGTGCGTGCCTTGATGGCGCACCTTCTCCGAGCCGATGCCGACGAGATCGCGGTCACGGCGTCGGCGTCCGCCGGCATCAATTCGCTTGCGAGCGCGCTCGATTTCAGCGGCCGGCGCAACAAGGTCGTCGTCAGCGATTTCGAATTTCCGACGAACGCGCAGATCTGGCATGCGCAGGAGAAGCGGGGCGCGCGCGTCGTGCATGTGCCGATCGCGCCAGACGGCTACATTCCACTCGAGCACTTCGCTGCAGCGATTGACGACACGACACAGCTCGTCGCCGTGACGCACGTGTGTTTTCGCAACGGCGCAAAGCTCGACCTCGCCGGCATCGTGCGTCTTGCGCATGCCAGGGGCGCGAAGATCCTCATCGACTGCTACCAGTCGGTCGGCGCCGACGATATCGACGTGAAGAGGCTCGATACCGACTTTGCCGTCGGCGGCATGTTGAAGTACCTGCTCGGCACCGCGGGCATCGGTTTTCTCTATGTGCGCAGGGAGCTCATCGAGTCGCTTGTGCCGACGCACTCCGGTTGGTTTGCGCAGGAGAACATCGCAGCGATGGACATCTTCGCCAACCGGCCCTCGCCGACAGCGCGGCGCTTCGAGGCGGGCACACCGCCCGTACCCAATTGTTACGCGGCGGAGGCGGGCCTCAAGTTCCTGCTGGACGTCGGCACCGTCGAGATCGAGAAGCGCATCCAGACGCTCACGCGTCGCTGCATGGAGAAGCTCGCGCAGGTCGGCTGGCCGAGCCACACGCCGGCTGACGATGCGCGCCGCGGCCCCATGATCTGCGTGAAGTCGAAGAACGCGGCCGGTCTTGCCGGACGGCTCATGGCGCGCGACATCGTCACGTCCTATCGCGATCAAAGCATCCGCGCTACCTTTCATTTTTACAATTCGGACGAGGACATCGATACCTTCATCGCTGCGATGCAGGACCTGCGCGCCGAGTTTGGCTGAAGGAGCCTTAGAACTTGCGCGTTACCGATACGCCGATCGTTCGCGGCCGTGAGGTGATCAACGCGAGCGGATCCTGGCTCGATGCGATCGCATCGACCTGACTGCGCTTGTCGAACACATTCTTCGCGAAAAGACTCACGCCCCAGTCCTTCCAGTTGAGGTTGGCGCGCAGATTCACGAGTTCGTACGAGTCGAGCGGCACGTTGAATCCGATCGGGATCGTGTTCGCTGTCGAGGTGTTGAACTGCGTGTTGGTCTTGCCGCGATAGTTCACGTCGGCGCGCAGGCTCATGTCCGCACCGTTGCGGATCGGGAACGCGTAGGTGAGCGAGGCGTTGAACTGTACGCGCGGCACGTTCGGCAATCGGTCGCCATTGCTGCCAAGACTCGGATTGATGTTAACGTCGGGTTGATCCTCGGTGAGGATGGCATCCATGAAGGAGCCGCCGATGTCGAACTCCAGACCTTGAGCGAGGATCGCCTCCGCTTCCAGCTCGAAGCCTCGCACTCTTGCGGTGCCCGCATTCGTCGTGAAGACGAAGGCCTGTGTATTGTCGAGTGCCTGCACCTGGATCTTCGACCAATTGATCTGATAGATGGCCGCGTTCAATCGGAGTTTGCGATTGAGAAACTCGTTCTTGGCGCCGATTTCATAATTGATCAGGCTGTCGGGGCCAAAGCTTGGCGGAATACCGCTCGCGAAGGGCAGGTCAGCCGGATTCGTTCCGCCGACCCGGAAGCCCTGGGAGACGGTCGCATACATGAGGCCCTGATCGCTGTACTTGTACGACAGATTGACCTTGAAGGTGGTCTTCTTGCCCGTCGCGGAGTTGGTCTGCACACCGACCGGAATATTCGTGCCGAAGCCGCCGAACGGGTGCGTCGTCTCGTTCTGGCTGTCGAGCGTCGAGTGGAAGTAGCGCAGGCCGCCGAGCAATGACCACTGGTCGTTGATCGTCCACGTTACTTCGCCGAAGCCCGCGTATTGCTTCAACTGATCGTTGTCGATGCGGCCGAAGAAGGTATTGCCGTTCGGGTTCTGCAGGGCGTCGTCGCTGTCGAGCCGGCTGAACGGGCCCGCCGCTTCGCCGAACGCGTTGATCTTGACGACTTCGACGCTGAAGTCACTGCGCTCGTTCTGCAGGAATCCGCCGACGACGAAGTTCACGGGTCCAGTGAGTGTCGAGGCCCATCGCAATTCGCTCGATGTGATGGTCCGCTCCTGCGGCTGCAGCGTGATGCCGGGTATCGGCACGCCGAAGAAGAACAGGATCGGCGATGAATCGAAGGCGAAGTCGATCTTGCGGTTGAAGTAATTGGTCGTCGCGGTGAGCACACCGCTCGACGTGGTGTAGTCCGCCGTGATGCCGTAGACGTTCAGCTTCTCGTCCCACGGGCTCTGCGTGATATCCGTGTTGACTAGATCGCCGCCCGGAATGGAAGGGAAGCCCGCGCCAACGTCGCCAAAAGACGTGACGCCTGCCGGCGTGTAACGCGCCGAGCCGCCGGTATGGAGCGACTGGCTCGTCGTCGTTGCGGAGATGTTCAGTGCATCGCTCGCCTGCCAGCGCAATGTGACGCGTGCGCCGCGCGTGAGCTCGTTGTTGGCGTCCTTGATCGGGCCGGCCGGAATGCGCACCGCATCGATGAAGCCGCTGTTGTCGACATCCCAGCCGGTGAAACGAACCCCCAGCTTGTTGTCGATGATGGGCAGATTCAACGCCCCGTTGACGCCGAAGTTGCTACCCCCTTTGGAGGTATTGGAAGTTTCGCCCGACACGTAGCCTTCAAACTTCTGCAGATTGGGCTGCTTGGTGATGTAGCGGATCGTGCCGCTCATGGAACTCGCGCCATACAGCGTGCCCTGTGGACCTTTGAGGACTTCGATGCGATCAAGATCGAACAAGCGAACGTCCGCATTGCGGCCGCCACCGTCATTGGCATTCGATGCGGTGATCACCGCTTCGTCGTAGTACACGCCGACTGTCGCGGGCCCGGTCGAGGTGATGCCGCGAATCACGTACTTCTTGTCGCCCGGGCCGAGATCGTCGAACGAGAGGCTGGGAACCTGCCCGGCGTAATCGGTAAATTCCACCGCGCCCGTGCGCTGCAGCTGATCGCCGGTGATCGCCTGGATGGCCGCTGGCATGGACTGCGTCGACTGCTCGCCGCGCTTGGCGGCAGTGACCGTGATTTCCGCCAGCACGCCGGAGTTGTCCGGGGCATCGGCGGCGAGCAGCGGTGCGGCAAATGCCGCCGCCGCCAGGGTGCCCTGCGCCGATGCCGCGATCAGCCGAAGTCCACGATCAAGTGATTTGCTCACGTTTCAGTCCCCTTGTGGTAGCGCTTAGTAGTTGATGCTCGGATTGTCGCCCGGATAAATGACGCCGACGACATCGAGTCCCGCGGGCGCCGTCGCCTGCAGTGAGTGCACCTGCTTGCGAGGCAGGAAGATGACGTCGCCGGCCCGCACGTTCGCCTTGCGATCCTCGGTCCACATGCAGCCCTCGCCCGAGAGCACGAGAATCGCTTCTTCGTAGAGATGGCGATGCGGCGCGGCTTTCGATTCAGGAATGTGACCGATGAACTGAGTGATCACGTCGGATCCCACGCGCTTGTCGACGAGTACCTGAAAGTAGCGTGGCCCCATGTCGGTGCGTTGCGCGGCGTCGACCTGCACGACTCGCTGCGGAAACCTCTCCTCAAAATTCGTGCCTCTCGCGTCATGCCAGCGGATGTCGCCGTCCGGGCAGGCGGAGGCGAAGGCTTCAAGCGTCGCACCGGGCGCCGGCGTGAGATCGAATGACTCGCCCGGACGAATGTAGACGCCATCGGTCGCCGTGATCGCAAATGAGCGGCCGGAAATAGTCACGCTGCCAGAACCCGACGTGACGAAGAGAATCGAGTGGCTTGCGCCAAAGCTCATGACGGGCGATCGACTGCCGGTTACGCGCAGGAGAATCTGTGTCTGATAAAGAGCGCCGAGCTCGCCTGAAATGACGTTGCAGTATTGCATTGAACCGCGGGTTTCAAGTTTCGCGAGCGCCGGTGAGAACACATAGCAGCTGCCGTTCAACATCGTGCGCGCACCAGACCTTTCGGTGCTCGGCCGCACGTCGCGATTCGCGGCGCTCTCGGGATCGTCGAGCGGTG
>JBGPLJ010000183.1:0-7314 GCA_041486385.1 Steroidobacteraceae bacterium | reverse complement strand
CTGGATACGGCGACGTGCCAATGACGGTCAAGGCGATGAAGGCCGGAGCTGTCGAGTTCCTGACGAAGCCATTCGGCGACGACGTGCTGTTGAGGGCCATCGAGCACGCGATCGAGCGCAGCCAGGCAGCTCTTGGTTCCGAGGCGGAGACACGGGTGCTCCGGGACGCTTACGCGTCACTAAGCCGTCGCGAAAGGCAGGTCATGGCGTTGGTGGTCACCGGCATGTTGAACAAACAAGTCGGTGGAGAGCTGGGCATCAGCGAGATCACTGTGAAAGCACACCGAGGCAAAGTAATGCGAAAGATGAATGCGCATTCGGTAGCAGGTCTGGTGAATATGGCTGCGAAGCTAGGCCTCGCCGCTGCGCCGAGGGGCTGACTCGCAACGGGCGTCTGTCCCAACCGAGTCAGTTCGACACCGTGCTCGTCCCGGCACGCACCCGACTGGCGAAAACAAGCTTCCTCAGGAACCGGAACACCAGCCGCACGAACACCAGCGTCAGCAGCGCTTCGATGACGGTCGCCACAAAAGCGGCCAGTGGATTGAAACGGGCCGCACGCGCGTGATACTTGGCGACCGCGCGATCGCGCGCGAATTCGATGCTGTCATAGAACGTCGGCACCACGAGCAGCGTCAGCAGGGTCGACGTGATCGTGCCGCCGATGATGGCGAGCGCCATGGGGCGATAGAATTCGCCGCCCTCGCCGAGGCCGATCGCCACCGGCGTCATGCCCGCGATCAGCGCGAACGTCGTCATCAGGATGGGACGCAGACGCGCGCGGCCCGCGTGCATCAGGGCTTCCTCGCGATCGATACCCCTGGCCTCTTCCTTGCGCGTGCGATCGAGCAGCAGGATGGCGTTCTTCGCAACGAGGCCCATCAGCATGATGACGCCGATCAGGCTCATGAGGTTCAGCGTGCCCCCGGTCAGCAACAGCGCCAGGACCACGCCGATGAGGCTCAGGGGCAGAGACAGCATGACCGGTATCGGCACCGTGAACGAACCGAACTGAATCACCAGCACCAGGTACATGAGCGCAATGCCCAGGCCAAGTGCGGTGAACATTTCCGAGAATATCTCCTGCTGATCCCGCGAGGCGGCGCCGAGTTCCAGCCCGTAACCGGGCGGAAACTCCATCTGGCGCGCGATCTTCATGGCGTCCGCCGTGACTTCGCCCGACCCGCGGCCCTGCGCATTGGCGGACACGGCGACCATGCGCTTGCCGTCGGAGTGCTGGATGCGCGCCGGCCCCTTGCCCATCGTGATGGTGGCGATCTGATCGAGCGGCACCATCATGTCGCTGCCCTCGACGGCGATGGGGAGCTGCTCGATGTTGGCTGCATCCACGCGGTCGTCCGGATGCAGCCGCACCGCCACGTCGCGCGATTCGCCGGTCGGGTCGACCCAGTCGCCGACTTCCACGCCCGCGAATGCGACGCGCAACGCTTGCGCGGCATCGCCGACCGAAATGCCGAGCGAACTCGCCAGGCCGCGGTTGAGCGTGATCTGCAGTTCGTTCTTCGGATCCTGGTCCGACAGCCCAACGTCGACGGCGCCGCGCACCTGCGAGAGCTTCCGCATGAAGTCCCCGGTGATCTGCAACAGGCGCCGTGAGTCGGGACCCGAGAACCGAATCTCCACCGGCTTCTGGGCACCATTGTTCAGGTCATCGAGTACCGTGTACTCCGCTCCCACGATGCGCTTCAGCCGGATGCGCAAGTCCTGGGCGATTTCACCGGCGGAACGCTTGCGCTCGGTGCTCTTGTGGATATTGACCCACACGCGACCGCCGCCGTCATAGACGTTGGTGTCGGTGTCCTTGGTCTCCGGGATGCCGCGCGCAAGCTCCGCGGCCTTCTCCACTTTCAGCCGCGTGTATTCGAGGCTGGCGCTCGCGGGCGCGCGCACGTCGATGACCACGGTTCCCTCGTCGGAAACCGGCAGGAAGCTCGATCCGCCAAAGAACATCTGCAACAGCACGGCACCGACCAGACTGAGACCTGCGATTACGGCCATCCACTTGCGGTGATGCAGGGCCCAGGCGATCACGTTGCCGTAGCGATCCGATTGATGATCGAACCAGCGGTTGAACCTTGCGAGCAACCGACTCAGGCCCGTCACCGGTCGCTCCGCGTAACCGACCGGGTCGCCCCAGTAAGCCGAAAGCATCGGATCGACGGTAAACGAGATGTAGAGGCTCACGAGTACCGACGCAGCGACCGTCAATGCGAAGGGCCGAAACCATTCCCCGGCGATCCCGCCCATGAACGCAACGGGAATGAAGACAGCAATGATCGAGAACGTGGTCGCGGTCACGGCCAGCCCGATCTCGCGCGTACCGGCGCCGGCCGCCGTCATCCGGTCCATGCCGCGTTCCATGTGCCGCACGATGTTCTCGCGCACGACGATGGCGTCGTCGATCAGCACACCGATCGCGAGGGAGAGGCCGAGCAGCGTCATGAAGTTCAGCGTGAACCCGCAGGCCCAGACCGCGATGAAGGCCGCGATCACCGAGGTCGGGAGACTCAATGCCGTGATCAGGGTCGAACGCCACGAGTTGAGAAACGCATAGACGACGAGGATGGTCAGCATCGCGCCGAACATCAGCGCTTCGATGACGTTGGTGAGGCTCTGCTGCGCGTCCTTGCCGCCGTCGCTTGTCACCTCCAGCGTCGTGCCGGTGGGCAGCGTCTTGTTGAGCTCCTCGGCGAGCGCACGGATCTTGGCCGCCACGGTGACCGTGCTCGCGTCCTGCGAACGCGTGATGAAGATGCTGACATTCGGATGCCCGTTGCGAATGCTCATGTCCCGAACTTCCGCGAAACCGTCGCGCACGACGGCGACGTCGCCCAGACTCACGATCTGCGCCCCGCGGCGCTTGATCACGATATTTTCGAAATCGGCCGGCGACTCGAGGCGTCCGATGAGCCTCAAGCTCTGCTCCTCCAGCGCGCCCGTCACGCGGCCGACCGGCGCGGTCGTGTTCTGCAAGCGCAACGCATTGACGACCTCCGTGACCGACGTGTTGTACGCGCGCAGTTTTTGTGCGCGCAGCAGCACGGAGAGCTCGCGGTGCAGCGCGCCGTTCACGGTCACGACGGCCACGCCGTCGATCGCGCGGAACTTGTCGGCCAGCACGTCCTCAGCCAGCCGCGATATTTCCGCCTGCGACTGTCGAGTCGACGACAGCGCGAGATACATGATCGGCTCGGCGGAAGGATCGACCCGTTGCAGGATCGGTTCGCGCATCTCGATCGGCAATTTGTGGCGCACCGATGCAATGGAATTCCGAATCTCGTCGAGCGCTTCGATGATGTTCTTCTTGAAATTGAAGATGATGACGATCTTGGCGTTGCCCTCCTCCGCCGTGGACCGGATCTCCTTGACCTGGGAAATGCTCTGCAGGGATTTCTCGACGCGATCGATGATTTCGCGCTCCACGGTTTCGGGAGACGCGCCGGGATAAGGGATATTGACCACCACAACGGGCGGCTGGACGTCCGGAATCTGGTTGACGCGCAGGTTCTTGAGCGCGAGGAGCCCCAAGCACATCAGCATGATGATGATGACAACTGTGATCACCGGTCGCTTGATGCTGAAATCCGAAAGGAACATGGCTAGCTCTTCGAATCGGTGGCTGGCAACTGCGGCGGTAGGAGCGGCGCACCGGAAGCCGAGTCGGGCGCGGTTTCAACTTCCACCTTCTGGCCGTCGCGCAGCGCCGAGTTTGGGTAGCGCACCAGCTGATCGCCCTCCGCCAGCCCGCGCTTGAGGACGTAGTCGCCGGTGCGCGCGTCGCGCGCACCCAGGTCAAGGGCGACCTTGTGCAACACATCACCCTGGAGGCGCCAGGCAAAGGTTCCTTTGTCGTCCTGGACCAGGGCAGTCGCGGGAAGCGTGAGAGCCGCGGCACTTCCGGTCTCGACCCGCCCTTCGGCGTACAGGCCCGCCAACCTCGGCTCCTGTTTCGCGTCGCTGAAGGCCACCAGCACCTCGACCTGTCGCGTCGTGATGTTGGCGGCCGGATTCACTTGCGTGATGTGGCCGGTGAATTCCTGTTGGGCGTAGCCGTGCACGCGGAACTGGACGGGCTGCCCGGCCTTGATCTCGCCGATCGAGTCGGCCGAGACCAGCCCCTCGAAGCGCATGCTGGTCGGGTCGATGACCTTCACGAGCTCCCGGCCGATCTGCACCGTATCGCCGGCGGAAACCTGCCGGTCGCCGACGATGCCGTCGAACGGTGCGCGCACTTCCGTGCGCTGCAATTGCTGGCGCGCGACCGCCACCCGGGTCTTGGCGGCCTCGAAGTCGCTCTGCGCATTGTTGCGGCGAACCTCTGCATCCTCGAGATCCTGGGTCGACACCAAGCTGTTGGCCCGCAATTGCGTGAGGCGCTGGAATTGCCGTTCGGCCTGCTCGTAGGCCCTGGAGGCGGAGCTCGTCGAGGCTTCGGCGGAGGTGAGGTTCTCGCGGATCGCCGTGTCATCCAAACGCACGATCAAGTCGCCGCGCCGCACCGGCTCACCATTTTCCTTGACCACCTGGACCACGACGGCCGGCACTTCGGCGCGCAGGTCGGCACGCCGCTCGGGCTGTACGGAGCCGGTGATCGTGGGTCCCGTCGTCAGCGCGTTGCTGCGCACCGTGAACAGGTCCTCGGGCGCGATCAGCAAAGGGTCTGCGGCCGCGGATGTGCCCGGTCCAGCGCCCGGGCCCTTGCCGCAACCGACCAACACGGTCGCAAGCACCATAAGAAAGAGTAGACGCGGGTTCATCCAAGCTTCCATTGCGAGGGGTCGGTCCCCGCGGACCCGTTAGATTACGCGAGTGCGGGCCCGGTTTGAACATCGTCGCGGCGCGCCATGGCGGCAGCTCGGCGCAACACGATTGAGCGTGCTGCCCGACTTCTTAGCCACTACCTACGCGATCGGAGAGATCGCAATGTGCGCGCCGGAATGCATATAACCGCGGACTCTAATGTCGCAGTCACGTAAAACCGTTCGCAACCTAATTGGTATCGACCCAGAACGTCCCCTGGTTGGCGATCGACACCGGGATCTGCTCGCGCAGCACGGAGCGATCGAAATATTCCATGGCTTGGTCGGAAGCGCGCATCTGGCGGATTGTCGGGCCCATCAAGGTCATGGCGTTCGCATTCGCCTGAGCCCGCATCGCCGCCACCATCTGGGGCGAGAAGCCGCCTTGCTTGATCTCGGCGTCGATCTGCTGCTGCAGCGATTGTCTGCCCTGCGGGGTCATGGGATTGGCGGACATGCTGCCGGACGGCGCGGCGGCGGCCATCTTGGCGGGTTGCTTGGCCGCCTGCGCCGCCTGCTTCTCCACTGCCTTCATGTTCAGGACAAAGGAGGCGAGGACCGCCTCCAGCGTGCCGCGTTCCGACTTGGCCAGGGCCGGAGAGATCGCCACCAGTTTGAGGAAGTTGGTGTAATTGCCTTCCTTGTCCACCGGCATCGAACACAGATCGGCTTCCCCGTCCAGCACGCCGCGCGCCACTCCAAGGGTCGCGGTCATTTTGGAACAGCGGCCGAATTCCGCCGGCGCACTGAAGGATTCCTTGGAATAGATTTTGATCACCCGCACGGGACTTTGATGATTGGCCGCGCGCACCCATGCAATGGACTGGTTCAATTTGTCGCCCGCATCGGCGCCGTAGGGCTGGCTAAGGGGCGCGGGCGGCGGCGCGCCGCCTCCGGCCGCGTCATGCGCCGGCACGGTGACGCCGAACATTCCCAGTTCGCCTCTAGGGCCTTCGGCGCGGATGAAAGCGACGCCCGTCTGGGTGACGCGCCAGCCATCGGGCAGCATCACCGATGCCGTTTTATCGGGCAGGACATATTTGGTCAGCGGCTGGATCGCAATGGTCGGCTCGGAATCGGCCGCCTGCGCGCCCGTCGCGAACAGGGCGGCGAGCAGCAATCCGCGGCCAAAGGTGATTTGAAATTCCGGCATGGTCGCAATCTCCACAGAACGAATAGGCGGCGTGCAGATGCTGCCAAGCCGTGCCCGGCATCATTAGCCAAGTCGCGCGGGGCGGCAATAGGGGTCGATCATTTCACGCTGACGCGCGCGGGCAGAAAGCGGCTGTTGCGCAACAGGCCGGCCGACACCAGCGACACGAGCACTCCCACGGGGAAGATCTCGACGAATATCATCGGCAGGCGGAAAAGCGGGTTGGCGTAGTTGGCCTTGAAGATTTCCATGTCGGCGGTCAATTTCGCCAGCGCCTCCGCGCTCGCGCCCTTGGCCTGTTGCTCTTCGATCAGCGTCCTGGCGTAGCTGCTGGCGAAGTCCGCGTGCGTGAACGCTTGCGACGCCTCCCACGCCAGTACATAGAAGACCCCGGCCACAGCGCTGATCCCAAGGCCGAGGCCAAGAGCGGGCCAGAACTTGATGACTCCGCCCAGATCCGCATCCCGATGCCGCTTGATCGCCACAAACACTGCACTCAACGCAATCAACATGGTCAAGTAGCCGATGACCATGCTGTAGGACAACGACGGGTGGCCGTTCGACATGACGGTCATGGCAAGCGACGGAATGCTGCTGATGAGGCCGGCGACCGCGCCATAGATCATTATTTTTCGGAGCATGGAAATTCCTTCTTTTCAGTGGTTGGGGTCGCCATTTACCGCGAGGAAGCGGCGCCAGAGAATCGCCCAAAAGGGTGATTCCGGCAAAAGCACCTGGAATCGGCGCTGATCACGGCAAGATTCCGAGCTCACGGGCCTTATTTGCCGCGTCCGTGCGCCGCTTCGCTCCCAGCTTTTCGAACAACCGCGCGGCATGGGTCTTGACAGTGTTGGGCGAGATTTTCAGGCGCGCTGCGATCTCTTTGTTGGAGCGGCCAGCAGCAATCTCATGCAGGACCGCGAGTTCCGCCGGGCTGATCCCGAGTGCCGCCTGAGCCTTCGGGTTGCCGTCGGAGGTCGCGGGCTTGGAGGCGCCGATGACGCGTACACCGATCAGCACGCCAAGGGCGAGAAACCCGACGGCGATCAGAAACACATAGATGCCGCCCGAATGGGCGCGCGCCAGACGCAGGTAGTCGAGCCATTGCAATGCCAGCGTTCCCGCCGCCAGGAGCGCCCCATAGAAGATCACGTACTTCCACACGCGCAAACTTGTAGCAGGACCGTCAGAGCGAATCCAGAGTCCGCGTGGGCGCGTTGCCCCACAGTCAGGCTGGCGCGGATGATTGCTGAGACGCTCTCCCATGTCCGCGCTCTCATCAAAATGGCGGACCCTTCGTCTCGGACTTGCGTATCACTTGTCATCTCCTCTGCTGCCTCT
>JBGPLJ010000182.1:0-7325 GCA_041486385.1 Steroidobacteraceae bacterium | reverse complement strand
TGGGACTTGGGGCCTGCGGGCGGCGCTCAGCTGGTCTGGAAGAGTTTTTCGACCACTTCGACCTGGCGCTTGTCGGTCAGAAACAAAATCAGGTGATCGTCCGCCTGGATGACAGTGTCGTGATGAGCCATCAATACGTCGTCGCCGCGAACGACGGCGCCGATGGTCGTGCCCTCCGGCAGTGCGATGTTGCCAATCCGCTGATCGACCACGCGCGCGCCGCTCGCATTGGCGTGCACGATTCCCTCGATCGCTTCCGCGGCGCCGCGCCGCAAGGAATGCACGCGGGCCACATCCCCACGCCGCACATAGGCGAGCAGGGCACTCATGGTCACGGTCTGTGGCGAGATTGCGATGTCAATCGATCCGCTCTCCATCAACTCGGCGTAGGCCGGCCGGTTGATGAGCGCCATGACTTTCTTGGCGCCCAGGCGTTTCGCCAGCATTGCCGACAGAATGTTGGCTTCTTCGGCGTTCGTGAGCGCGCAGAAGATGTCCGCGCTGTCGATGTTTTCCTCGATCAGCAGTTCCTCGTCCGCGGCGTCTCCGTGCAGCACGATGGTATTGGTCAGAGTTTCAGAAACGCGGCGCGCGCGCTTCGGGTCGCGCTCGATCAGCTTGACCTGTGTCGTACTCTCCAGCGCGCGCGCAAGCCGCAACCCGATGTTGCCGCCGCCTGCGATCACCACGCGCTTGACCGGGTCACCGAGCTTGCGCAGTTCGCTCATCACCAGGCGGATGTCCTTGCGCGCGGCCAGGAAGAAGACTTCATCGCCTTCCTCGATGACGGTTTCGCCCTCGGGTTTGACGCTGCGCCCGTTGCGGTAGATCGCGGCGACGCGCGCATCGGTTTTCGGTATGTGTTCGCGCAACGCACGCAGCTTCTGGCCGACGAGAAATCCGCCCTTCAGGGTACGCACGGCAACCAGGCGCACCCGGCCGTCGGCGAAATCGAGTACCTGCAGGGCGCCCGGAAACTCGATAAGGCGCTCGATGTATTCGGTGACGAGCTGTTCGGGGCTGATCCAGACATCGACCGCGAGGCCGCGTTCAGAGAACAGCTTTTCGCGATTCGCATACTCGGCGGTGCGCACGCGCGCGATCTTGGTTGCCGTGCCGTACAGCGCGTAGGCCACCTCGCACGCGAGCATGTTCACTTCGTCGCTGTTGGTAAGTGCGAGCAGGACATCGGCCTTGGCGGCGCCCGCGGCGTCGAGGACGCTCGGATGCGCGCCGTTGCCGCACACCGTGCGGATGTCCAACCGATCCTGCAGGTCCCGCAGCAGTTCGTCGTTCACATCGACGACGGTGACTTCATTGGCCTCTACGCGCGCGAGGTGGTAGGCGGCAGTACGCCCGACCTGGCCGGCACCGATGATGATGATTTTCACGACTGTTCGAATGGTTGGCTGAATGCCGGGCGCCGGCGGCGCCGCGCATTCTAGCGCAAGGGGGGCGGATGCAGGGCAAACGGCCTGCTGGGTGCCGCCTTCCCAAACCATGGCCTGACGAGTCGACTGGTTCTTAGGGACGAGCGAGAGGCCAGGTTGGGAAGGCACCTCTCCAAACTACCTTCCCAACCTGGCCTCTGGCCGTCTCGGTAGCCTTCTGCATTTGACGTTCTTCAGACCGGCACGTGACAGAGAGTGTCGTGGGCCGCCGGCCCTGCCAGTCGGCCGCCATTCGTGGCAGTCTCGACAACCGCGGGGCTGCCGCGGTCCGCCCAGGTGGTGGCGCTTCCCGCCTCCAGCGCGTAGAACTGCAATGCCGTGATGGCAAGGGTGGCGAGGACTCCTGCGAAATGCTGCTTGTTCATGACCGTCTCCTTAGAGCCTGATTGGGTTGTCGGGGCGGCTGGCGCCGTATCCATTTCTCTCTTCCATGGGTCGTAGTTTGGCGAAAGCGAAAAAGTCAGCAAACGGAAGAACTGATGGGGGAGTCAGGAAAACTGAAGGCTCCCTGGCATTCGATCGCCTGCCTTTGAACGCGCTCCGGGTCTTCGAAGCGGTCGCCAGTCGCTTGAGTTTTGCGGAAGCGGCGGAGGCTCTGCATGTGACCGCGGCCGCCGTCAGCATGCAGATCAAGACGCTCGAGGATTACCTGCAGGTTCCGCTCTTTCTGCGCAAGGGTCGATCGGTTGAGCTCACCGCGGAGGGCGCGCGGCTGCTGCCCGGCGTGCGCCGGGGGCTTGCGGAGCTGCAGACTTCGATGCAGCAGGTGCGTGAGGACCGCGCGGCCGGTCCGCTCAATATCAGTACGATCGCCTCATTCCTGCAGAAGTGGCTGTTGCCGCGCTTGCCGCAGTTTCACGACGAGAATCCCGACATCGATCTGCGCATTCACACTTCGCGCCAGCCGGTCGATTTCACCCAATCGAATTTTCACGCGGCCCTGCGCATGGCGAACCGCGAATCTCCGAATCTCTACAACGAAAAAATGCTGGAAGAGTGGTTCCTGCCGGTGTGCAGCCCGGACCTCCTCGCCAAGTATGGTTTGATGGAGTCGCAGCATGACGTCAAACGCTGTCCTCTCCTGCGTTCAGACGACGAGCCCTGGGATTTCTGGCTGCAGCCGTCGAACAAACGCGACTGGAAGGAAAGTGGCTCCATCTTTGACGATTCGCTGACCGTGCTCGCGGCCGCGGAACAGGGCCAGGGCTTTGCGCTCACGCGCTGGTCGCTGGCGGCGGCCGATCTTGCGTCCGGCCGGCTCGTGCGGGCGAGCAAGAACGTGGCGCCCTGTCCTCGCTCGTACTACTTCGTCTGTCCCGAAGCGTACCTCGCGATGCCGAAGGTCAAGGTATTGCGCGATTGGCTGCGCACGGTCGCGGACGCCTTTCCAAGACCCTAAAGCGCCTCGAGGTTGGCATAAGCGAGCATCAATTCCTTGGTGCCCTGGGCCTCGAAGTTGACCTGCACTCTGGCATTGGATCCCTGGCCTTCCAGCCGCAACACGACGCCGTCGCCGAATTTGGTATGGCGCACGCGCTGCCCAAGCTTGTAGCCGAAGACGTCCGCGTCGACGAGCGACGTGCGTGGCGAGAAGACCGGGCGCGATATTTGAATGCGTGGGCGCACTTCCTCGATGAGTTCTTCAGGAATCTCGCGCACGAAACGCGAGAGCGCCCCGTAGCTGTCAATGCCGTGCAGGCGTCGCTTTTCCGCGTACGTGAGATAAAGCTGGCGCATGGCGCGCGTCATCCCGACGTAACAGAGCCGGCGTTCCTCCTCGATGCTCTCCGGATCATTGATGGAACGCTGATGCGGAAACAGCCCGTCCTCGAGCCCGGCGAGGAACACCACCGGAAACTCCAGACCCTTGGCCGTATGCAGCGTCATCATCTGCACGCAATCTTCCCAGGCCGCTGCCTGACCTTCGCCCGACTCGAGTACCGCATGAGCCAGAAACGCATCGAGCGGCGCAAGATCGGTTTCAGTTTCGGGACTGAAGCCGCGCGCGGCGCTTACAAGTTCCGCCAGATTCTCGATGCGCGCCTCTCCCTTGTCGCCCTTTTCCTGCTTGTAGTGCGGGATCAGACCGCTTGCCTGGATCACATGATCGACCTGCTCATGGAGCTCGAGGCCTTTGATTTCCGCGGCGAGGCGCTCGATCAGGATCATGAATTCCCCGAGGGCGCCCGCTGCCTTCGCGCCCAGGCCTGCGTTCGCGGTAAGAAGCGCCGCCTGCCACAGCGGGCATGCGTTCGCTTTCGCGGCGGAGCGCAGAATCTCGAGACTCCGTGCGCCGATGCCGCGCGGCGGCAGATTGACGATGCGCTCGAATGATGTGTCGTCGACACGCGAAGTTACCAGCCGCAAGTAGGCGAGTGCGTCCTTGATTTCGGCGCGTTCGAAGAACCGCAGTCCGCCGTAGACGCGATACGGGATCGCGGCATTGATCAGCGTCTCTTCAAAGACGCGCGATTGCGCGTTCGAGCGATAGAGGATCGCGACCTGACTGCGCTCGCCGCCGCCCTTCACCCACTCGCGGATGCGCGCGATCACGAAGTCGGCTTCGTCACGCTCGTTGAATGCCGCGTACAACCGGATCTTTTCGCCGTCTTCGCCGCTCGTCCAGAGATTCTTGCCGAGTCGACCGGTGTTGTGCTCGATGAGCGCGTTTGCGGCCTTGAGAATCGTGGCCGTAGAGCGATAGTTCTGCTCCAGACGAAAGAGCTTGGCCGTGGGAAAGTCGCGCTGAAAACGCACGAGATTCTCGACGCGCGCGCCACGCCAGCGGTAAATCGACTGGTCGTCATCGCCGACCACGAACGGCAGGCCGGTGCGGCCGGCGAGCAGGCGCAACCAGCCGTATTGAATGCCGTTGGTGTCCTGGAACTCATCGACCAGCAGGTGACCGAAGCGCTGCTGGTAGTGCTCGAGGAGTGCGGCGTTATCGCGCAGCAGCTCGAAGTTCCTCAACAGCAGTTCCGCGAAGTCGACGACGCCCGCGCGATCGCAGGTGTCCTGATAGCTCTGATAGATTCGAATGAACTGGCGGCGCGTCGGGTCGTCATTGTCCTTCAGATCGCGCGCGCGCTGGCCCTCGTCCTTGCGTGCATTGATGAATCCCGTGACTTCCTTCGGCACCCAGCGCGTTTCATCGAGCTCCATGGCCTTCAGCACCTTGCGCATCAGTCGCAGCTGATCCTCGGAATCGAGGATCTGGAAGCTTTGCGGCAGCTTCGCCTCGCGCCAGTGGATGCGCAGGAATCGGTGCGCGAGGCCGTGGAAAGTGCCGATCCAGAGCGACGCCGCCGATTGATCGAGGAGCGACTCGATGCGGCCGCGCATTTCGCCCGCGGCTTTGTTGGTGAAGGTGACGGCGAGAACGCCGTGCGGCGAAACGCCTTCGACCTGGATCAGCCAGGCGACCCGATGGGTCAGCACGCGGGTCTTGCCGCTGCCCGCGCCGGCGAGCACGAGCGTCGGTTCGAGCGGCGCCGTCACGGCGGCGCGCTGCGCGTCATTCAGCGGATCGATGAGGTAGGAGACATCCATAGGGGGCGCGAATTCTATCAGCGACAGCACGGCTGCCGCGACAGCCCGGCACCGCTAGGCTTTGCTCTTCTGTTCGGCTTCGACGAAGCGCATCAGGGCGATCGCGAGCGAGAGCAGCACGGGGCCCAGCACGAGGCCGATCGTGCCGAAAGCCGAGAGGCCCCCCAGCACGCCGAGAAATACGGCGAGTGTCGATACTTCCGCGCGTCCCGATATCACGAGGGGGCGCACCACATTGTCGAGCGTCGAGGTAATGAGGCCCCAGACAAGAAGCGCGATCGCCCAGCCCCAGCGATTGCTCGCAAAGCCGACCCACAGTACGCCGGGAACCCAGATGAGCGCAGCGCCTCCGACCGGCACCATAGCCAGGAGCGCAGCCACGGCACCAAAGACGACGGGTGAGGGGAGTCCCACCACTGCAAATCCGATTCCGACCATAGTGCCCTGCAGGACCGCAGTCACTCCGATGCCAAATACGACGGCGCGCGTGACGGCGGCGATATGCTCGCTCAGCTGCTGCTTTCGATCCGCGTCGAGCGGGATCAGGCCACGGACGCGGGTCACCATGCGGTCGCCATCGCGCAGGAAGAAGAACAGCACGAACAGCATGAGGAGGAAGCCGACAAATGTGCCAAGCGCACCCAGAAACACGCTGCCGCCGAGTCCCGCAAGGCGCTGCAGCAGTTCCTGTGCGTGTTCGACCGCCCAGGTCTGCATGTCAGCCACACTCACGCCGAAATTCGTCTGCAACCATGCAAAAAAGCGCGCAATCACGGGGAACTGGCGCAGGTCGTCCAGTGAATTGATCTGGTAGTGAATGGCCTCGTCGTGCAAGAGAACAATAAGTGCCCGCGCCTGGCTGACGAAGGTGATCGCAAGGAGCGTGACGGGCGCAAGAATGACAACCGGCGTCAGCGTGGTCACGACTACCGCGGCACCGGTGCGTTTGCCAACGATTCGGCGGCGCAACCAGGCGTTGACGGGATAGAGCAGCAGGGCGAGGAACGCCGCCCAGGTGATCGCGCTCAGAAAGGGCGAAAAGATGCGCCATAACGCAAACCCGAGCAGCGCCGCAGCCGCCAGCGCGAACGTACGTGCGTAGAACACAGTCGATTGCATGCAGCCTCGAGTCTCACAAGCGGCGCGGAGACACATTCCACTATAATTCGCGCCTCTCTGCCACTGACAACGATCGGTCCCAATGCGACGCAGAACTCTGATCATGCTGGGCGTAACGGTGCTCGTGATCGGCGCGGTTGTCGCCTTTTGCGTGCGCCCCCGGCCTGTCGCCGTCGCCGCGGTGACCGTCGAGAAAGGCGCGGTTCGTTCCAGCGTTTCGAACACGCGCGCAGGCACCATCAACGCCTGTCGGCGGGCGCGCCTGGCGCCATCAACGGGCGGCCAGATCGCGAAGCTGCTCGTGCACAAGGGTGATCGGGTGCAACGCGACCAGGTATTGATCGAGCTGTGGAATCGCGACTACCAGGCGCAGCTCGAGCTGGCACAACGCGATGGGGTCGGGGCCAGGGACCGCGCTGCCGAGGCATGCGCAACTGCGAAGGTGGCGCGCGTGGATGCGGAGCGCTACCAGCGCATGCTCGCGCAGAAACTGGTGGCCGAGGATGTCGCGCAACGTGCTTTCGGAGAAGCGGACGCGCAAGAGGCCGGCTGCCGGTCGGCTACGCAGAACATCCAGGTTGCCGCGTCCCGCACGGATGCCGCGCGCGCCACAATCGAACGCACGCGCGTGCGCGCGCCATTCGCGGGCACAGTTGCGGAGATCAATGGCGAGCTCGGCGAGTTTTTGACGCCTTCGCCGGTCGGTGTGCCGACGCCGCCTTCGATCGATCTGATCGACGACAGCTGCCTCTACATCACCGCGCCGATCGATGAAGTGGACGCGCCGCAGGTGCGCACGGGAATGCCCGCCCGCATTTCGCTCGACGCCTTTCCCGGCAAGCATTTCGACGGCCACGTGCGCCGCGTCGCGCCCTACGTGCAGGATGTCGAAAAGCAGGCGCGCACGGTGGAGATTGAAGCGGAGATCGATACCAAGGCGGGCCGCGAGTCGCTGCTGCCCGGTTACAGCGCGGACGTGGAGATCATTCTGGCAGTGCGCGAGAACGTCCTGCGCGTGCCAACGCCCGCACTCATTGAAGGCAAGAGCGTGTACCTCATCGACGAGAAGAGCAGCAAGGCCGTCAAGCGCGAAATCAAGACCGGCATCGGCAACTGGGACTTCACCGAGGTGCTCGATGGGCTCAAGGCCGGCGATCGCATCGTCACTTCAATCGATCGGGCGGGGGTCGCTGACGGCGCGCTCGT
>JBGPLJ010000181.1:0-7388 GCA_041486385.1 Steroidobacteraceae bacterium | reverse complement strand
GGCCGAGCTGCTGGACGAGCTCACCGTTCTGATCCTTGATGCTGACGACCACCGAACCGACGCTCGAGGGAACATCGACGGCACCGGAGATCGTGCCGCCGGCTGCCAGAAATCCGTCGCTGCGCTTCACGAGCACGGAGCGCCCAAGGAGAGAGGAGGCTTGCAGGGCCTGATTCGACACGAGCGCCGTCGACATGTTCTTGAACGAAGCCTGCAGGTCCTGCACACCGGATACAGTGCTGAACTGCGCGAGCTGCGACAGGAACTCGCCGCTCGCGAGCGGTTTGAAGGGATCCTGATTCTTGAACTGAGTGATCATCAGCTTCAGGAAGTCGTCCTGCCCGAGCGTTGGGCTCGACTTCGCTTTCGCCGCCGTGCTCGACGCCGGATCGATTCCGAGCGCCGCCTGGAAGTCATTGGAGCCGGTATTGACTGTATTGATGGTCATGGCGTTGCAAGCCGCGCGACGTCAGCCGCGCGCCCCCATGGTGATGGTCTTCAGGAGCAGGTCGCGCGAGGTGTTGATGATCTCGACGTTTGACTGAAAGGAGCGCGAAGCCGCGATCATGTTGGTCATTTCTTCGATGCTGTTGACGTTGGAGACGTAGACATTGCCCTTCGCGTCCGCCATTGGATGATCGGGCTGGTAGCGCACGAGCGCGGGAGCGCTGCTCTCGACAATGCCGAGCACGCGCACACCGACGGCACTCTCGTCCTCGTCCCCAGTCGCGCCGAATTCATTCATCAGGGACGCGAAGATCGGGTGGCGCGCCTTGTAGGCGGCGCGCGGATTGCCGGCCACGCTCTCGGCGTTGGCAAGATTGCTCGCCGTCGTATTGAGCCGCAGCGACTGCGCGGTCATCGCGGATCCGGAGACGTCAAAGATCTGAAAGAGCGACATGGATCTTCCTGTGATGGGTCTATTGGCCGGTGAGCGCCGTTTCGATGGCGTTGATGGTGCGGTTGATGAACATGAGGCTCGCCTGATAGCGCACCGCGTTCTCCGAGAACGCCGCCATCTCGATCGGCGTCTCGACCGTGTTGCCGTCGAGCGAAGGTTGGAAAGGAATGCGGTATTTCAGGTCACCGCCCGGCTGCGCGCGATCAGCACCGCCGAGATGCGCGCTATTCGTCGTCGCCAGGGTGAGATCGGAAATCGCGCCGCTCGCCTCGAGCGCTGAGGAAAAATCGAGGTCGCGCGCTTTGTAGTTCGGCGTGTCGGCGTTCGCGAGATTGGCCGCGAGCACGCCGGCGCGGCGCGCTCGAACCATCAAGCCGAGTTCGTGATTGCCAAATATGTCGGGACTCACGCGCATGCCAGAGACATGAGCAAGTCCCGTGCCATATTGAAAAAAGGCTTCAGATCCATTGCCACCGCGGCAAAAGCGCGCAATTCGATCGGAACGCTCTCTTCCGAGCGGCAAGGGTTCGCCGCTTCGGCGGCAACCGCGCGGCAATGACGCGAAGCGCCGGAACGGTGGCGCCGGGGGTTTGACGCTTGCCGGTGCCAGCTACCCGCTGCGCGCCGCTGGAATTCGTGCAACTCACTGTCATCGCGGGAAATTGCAGCTTGCCCGCCGGCTGGCATGTCTGTTGCACATCTCTGTCACATCATGCGCATGCTCTGCCTTCTTCTCCTGGGATCGTTTCCGATAACGCTGGCGGTCAGCAGCGATGGTGGTCATTTTCAGGATCTCACTGGGATCGCTGAAGTCGCGCGGCATTTTGTCGCGGGGAACGCCAGCAATGGTGGCGCGCGACGTGAAGCGCGGGCTACCGCGCTCGATTCACGGCTCCATCTGGCGAATTGCGCGACTCCGTTGCAGGCATCGCTCGCCCCGGGCGGCCGATCCGCCGCACGTGTTACGGTCCAGGTCCGTTGCGCCGATCCGGGCGGATGGCGCGTGTACGTCCCGGTCGAATTGACTCTCTTTGATCGCGTGGTGGTTGCCGCCCGGTCCGTGGACCGCGGCGCGGTGCTCAACGCCGCTGACCTCAACGTCGAGGAGCGCGAGACCAGCGCCCTGCCCGCGAGTTACATGCGGGATCCGGCGGAATTGGCCGGATTTACCCTCGCGCGGCCGGTGGTCGCGGGCACCGTGATTTCACCTTCGGTGCTCGCTGCCGATCACATCATCCATCGGGGCGATATCGTGACGCTGATCGCCCAGTCCGGCGCCGTCATTGTGCGGGCCCGGGGCCGCGCCATGAGCGACGCCGCGCTGCGCGCCACGGTCCGCGTACAGAACCTCGGATCGGGCCGGCAGGTCGAAGGTGTGGCGACTGGTGCGGGTGTGGTAGAAGTCGCATTTCATTGATCAGGATTTGACTTAAGCAAACTAAAGTTCAGGGACTTCCTGACGATACAACGGCACAAGAGCCCGATCGGCTCCTCGGAGACTTTGCTCACATGGCGAACAAGATCGACGGCTTCAATCCAAGCCAGCCTATCGTTACCGGTGGCGGTAAGAGCGGTGTGGCCGGCCGCGCCGACAGCTCGGCCCAGCCGGTTACTGCCGCGAGCAAAGCCCGTGACACGCTGACTCTGACCGACTCGGCTCGTCAGCTGCAGAAGCTGGAAGAGGCGGTCGCGAAGGCACCGGTGACCAATGCGGAGAAGGTGCAATCCGTCAAGGATGCGCTCGCTCGCGATGCCTTCACCGTCGACGCGGAGCGTGTTGCGGACAAGATGCTGCAATTCGAACGCGATCTGCGTTGACCCCCGCATGTGACCGCGCATGCACGCGCAAGACTTACCGGCGACACTCGCAAGGCATCTCGACGCAGAGACCGCCGCTGCGCAAGCCCTTTTCGACACGCTCACAGCCGAACGTGAAGCGCTGAAAGGCACACACGCGGCAACACTCGAAACCGCCGGGGCGGCAAAAGTCGCGGCACTCTTGACCTTTGAGAAGCTCGAGCAGGCGCGCCGTGTTCTCGGGCGTGCCGAGGGCCTCGCGAGCGATGATCGCGCTACGTTCGAACGCTGGCTTGAAACGCTGGACCGGCAGTCGCTGCTCCTGACCAGCTGGCGGCAGCTGCTCGAACTCACTGCCCAGTGCCGGGACGCGAATCAGACCAATGGCCTGATCGTCAGCCACCGGCAGATTCAGGTCCGCCAGCTCCTCGGCCTGCTGCGCGGTTCGAGCGGCGCGGAAACCTACGGTCCCAGCGGTGCGCGCAGCGCGCCGGCAACGAGCGCTCGTGCGCTAGCCAGAGCCTGACACCCAACCGGCACGCCAGAGGATCACGACCATGCTTGTGCTCAGCCGACGCGCCGATGAATCGATCGTCATCCAGCCTGCCGAAGGCACCGACGAACAAATGACTCTGAAAGAGCTGTTCGCGAATGGCCCGATTCAGATCACGCTGCTCGGGGGCACGGGTCGCCGCATCAAGATGGGCATCGAAGCACCGACGCAGCTCGCCATTCGACGAAAAGAATAAGCGGGAGTCACGCCCTCGCCGCTGTGACTGGCGCGAAGTTCAACCGCCGGCGCATCTCTCCACGCAACAGCAAGTAACTCACGATAGCCTGAAGCGTGATCGATGCGACCGACAGATACCAGAAGTCTTCGATCTTGACCCACGGCTGACGCGCGAGCCAGAGCGCGGGCACCACGAAAGTGAGAATGCGCATGCCGCTGCTCATGAGCGCCGGCCAGGTATTGCCGAGCCCCTGAAAGAGAGCGGAGCAGGTAAAAATCACGCCGTTGCAGACGAAGTTCCAGGAAGCGATCTGCAGATAAACGACGCCGACCGTGACCACCGCGGGATCCGTGGAAAATATTCTGACCAGGGATTGCGGGCTCAGCTTACAAAGCAACGTCAGCGCCACCATGATCATCGTGCCTATGATCAATGCCGAGCGAAACGTTTCACGCACGCGCCCCGCAAGCTTCGCGCCGAAGTTCTGGCCTGCGATCGGCGATACGGCGAACGCCACGGCCATCGCCGGGAGAAAAATCGACTGCATCGATCGGAAGCCAATGCTGACGCCAGCCTGCGCATGCGCGCCAAACTGCCGCACGGCTCCGTAGATTACCGTGATGATGACGAACATCAGCACGAACTCCCCGCCCGCGGGCAGTCCGATGTTGAGGAGCCGCTTCCATGTCGAAAAATGCGCGCGCCAGTGCGCCGCGTTGAAGGCGACATAGTGCTCGAGGCGCGCGAAATAGAGGATGAGAATCAGCACGCCGACCGCAATCGAGACGGTGCTGGCGAGCGCCGCTCCGAGCACGCCGAGCGGATGTCCCGTGAGCCAGCCGGCTATCAGGACCGGCGCGAGAACGATGTTGAGAATGACCGTGAGCGACTGCACGATCATCGTGGGCTTCACGATCCCCGTACCACGCAGCGCCGAGCCCATGCCGACGATTGCGAACTGCAGCGCGAGGCCCGGCAAATACCAATGCAGATAGGTTTCACCGGCGGCCAACGTCGCTGCATCGGCGGTGATCGACGCGAGGTAGGCGTTCGACGCCAGGTAGCCACCGACGATCACGGCCACACCGCAGAGTGCTGAAAGGAGCATCGACTGGTTGAACACGAGATTCGCGTCGGCCTGATCCTTGCGGCCAACCGCTTGCGCAATGAGAGTGACCGTGCCGATGCTCAAAACCTGTGTGAGTGCCAGCACGATGAACATGGCATTGCCGGCGGCGCCCACGCCCGCGATCGCCTCTTTGCCGAGGCGCGATACGAAATACAGATCGATGAGGATATAGAGCGTCTGCACCAGCATGCCGGCCGCGATGAACGCGGCCATCTGCATGAGATGCTTGGCTATCGATCCCTGCGTCAGGTCCTGCACGCCTACTTCGCCCCCGGTACGCTCCCCGCTTCGATGAGCGCCATTTTATCCGGGTTCAGGTATTTGCGTATCACGCCGTTCACCTGCTCGAGGCTCAGGGCCTCGATCGCCTTCGGGTAGTCGTCGAGCCAGGTGAGTGGCCGGCCACGCTGCAGCGTCCGCGGGATGAAGCTGGCCAGTCCATCCGTGGTTGCGAGGCTCACTTTATAGGAGCCGACGAGGTCGGACTTGCGGGCCTTGAGCTCAGCCTCTGTCACGCCACTCTGCCACCACGTCTTGAGCTCCCGCCGCGTGGAGGCCAGACCCTTGTCGAGCAGCTCCGGCGCGAATGATGCGCTGATGCGCCAATCGCCGTCCGTGTAGGTGTCGTTGTCCATATAGGCATTGATGTTGTAAGTGAGTCCTTCCTTGTCACGTACGGTGCCGAAGAGCCGGCTCGTAAATCCGCTGCCAAGCACCGCCGCCGCCACCCGCAGCGGAATGGCGTCCGCGTCGCTGTAACGCACGCCGCTCGCCTGACCGAGAACGAGCGAAACACTGGTCTTGTCCGCCATGTAAAGCGTCTGCGCGCTCGGTATATCCAAGGGCTTGGCCCGGTCCGCGCGCAGCACATCGACGCCACCCGTCCAGCCGCTGAAATCCTTCTTCAATTCCGCCGTGATCTGCTTCGGATCAAGGTCGCCGACAATGACCAGGGTCAGGTGCGCCGGCCCGTAATACTTCTTGTGAAATGCCTTGATGGCGTCAAGTTGCGTACCGTCAATCGCGGCCAGCATGACTTCGGTCGCCACACGATGATTGGGGTGGCCCACGGGATAGATGGCGCGCGCGAAAGCAATACTCGCGCGATAGTCCGTGTCTTCCAGCGAGCGCTGCAAGGCACCGGCGAGCTGCTTCTTTGATTTCTCGAACTCCGCCGCCGGGAAGGACGGCGTGCGCAGCTGCTCGGCGATCAGCCGCAGTATCATCGAGGTATCCTTGCGCAGACACTTGGCATGCACGCCGACAGTCAGCACACCTACATTGAAGGAGATGCTCGCGCCGACGCCATCGAGTTGCTGGGCAATGGCGAACTTGTCGGCGCGCGTCGTGCCCTTGTCGAGCATCATGCCGGTGAGCGTCGCGACGGCCGGACTCTTCTCGTCCGCAAATGCATCGCCCGCAGGCAGCGAGCCGACGAGCGTCACGACATCCTTGACGCCGGTCGGATAGATGATGACGTCGGTGCCATTGATATGCGTGCGCACCGCATGTTCGGCAAGGCCGGCAAATGCGGATGAGCTTGCGAGCAGCGCGAGCACCGCGAGGTATTTCTGCAATTTCATTGGGACACCGTCGGCACGAACCAGCCGGTCGTACTCTGATCTTCAACGAGGTAGGTGCGCGCAACGCGCTGCACGTCGGCGGCGGTCACCTTCGCGACGTTCTGCGGGTAGGTTGAATAGAGCGTCCAGTCGCCAGCCGCGATCCATTCATTCAGCACTTCTGCCACTGCGGCCGTGCCGTCGCGTGCATAGGCGATGCTGGCCGAAATCTTGCTGACCGCCGTCTTCACCTCGAGATCGGTTACGCCGCCGGCGACCACGCGCGCCACTTCATCGCGCAGGACCTTCTCGACCTCGTCATGGCCGACACCTGGAGCCAGATAGGCATAGATCTGGAAGAGCGACGGATCGTGGAAGAAGCCCGGGTCGGCACTGACGTTGGTCGTCAGATTCTTGTCGGTCAGCGCGCGATAGAAACGGCTGGTCTTGCCGCTCGCGAGAATATTGCCGAGCACGTTGAGCGCCGGCATGTCCGCGCTCGTAGCAGCGGGACTCTTGTAGCTGATGCCCACGACGCCAAGTTCACCAGCCCGCTTGACCGTTACGCGGCGCGGTCCCGTCTGTGCCGGCTCTTCGGTATACACGACCGGAATCGCGTTGGGCGCCTTCGGATAGACGCCGTAATACTTCTTCACGAGACCGAGTGCGGTCTCGGCTTTGAAGTCACCGATGACGGACACCGTCGCATTGTCCGGCCAGTAGAACGTGTCGTAGAAGGCGCGCAACTTCTCGATCGGCACTTTCTCGATGTCGCTGCGCCAGCCAATCGTCGAATGGTGATAGGGATGCGCCTGATACGCGGTTGCAAAGATCTCCTTGTCGAGCGCTTCCACCGGATCGTTCTCACCGATCTCGAATTCGTTGCGAACGACCGTCATCTCGGGCCGGCGATCCGATTCGCGCAGCCACAGATTCCGCATGCGATCCGCCTCGATGGCAATGTAGCGCTCGAGATTCTCGCTGCCAACTTCCGCGAAATACGCGGTGCGGTCGAGCGAGGTGTTCGCGTTGTACACACCGCCGACGCTCTCGAGGTACTGCTTGACGCTGTTGCCTTTGGCGTCGTTGTAGTTCTCGCTGCCTTTGAACATCAGGTGTTCGAGGAGGTGCGTCGCGCCGGTCGTGCCAATGACTTCGTTCCGCGAACCCACATGATAGGTGACGATGAACGTCACGACCGGAGCCGAATGATCCGGCACCAGCAGCACGTCAAGGCCATTCGAATCGAGGGCGTACTCGTCGATGCC
>JBGPLJ010000180.1:0-7394 GCA_041486385.1 Steroidobacteraceae bacterium | reverse complement strand
CTTGCGGCGCGATTCGAGCGTTACGGGCGACCAGCCGGACATGGAATCCGGGACGCCTCTCAGGAAGTGATCGAAGAACTGCTGCTGGCGCCGGACGCTTTCGGGTTCGTAGAAATACGCCCACTTCTTGCGCCCATGGACCTCAAGCCACTTCTCCTTCGACGCAATGCGCTTGAATCCTTCGAGCGTGCCGCGCGTATGCAGACCCTGATCCGACCAGCTGGCGACGATGTACGCCGGCACGCGGATTTTCGAAAAGTCCGCGGCCTTGGATTCCCAGAGCGCATCGAGGAACGGGTGATCGCGTGTCTCCTGCTGCAAGTCTTCGACCTGCGTGGTGCTCGCGCCCCAGCGCGGCGTCAGGTAAGGCCAGAAGAAAGTCTCTGGAATGCCGCCGTGACGTACGACCTCACGATAGGTATCGGACCAGCCTTCCCATGGATTGATGGCGGCGAGGTGGGGCGGGTTCGTTTCCGCGACGCGCCACTGCGAGCTCGTGAGGTAGGAGACGCCCGCAAGTCCGACTTTGCCGTTGCTCCAGGGCCGCGTGCCCGCCCATTCGACAAGATCGTAGAAATCGAGCGCCTCTTCCGGCGAGAGGTACGTTGCCGTGCCCTTGCAATGCCAGGTTCCACGGGTGTCGGGATTGATGATCGCGTAGCCGCGCGGCACCCAGTAGGCGGGATCCGCTGCTTCGAATGCGCAGTACCTGGAATAGTGCGCCGGATTGCCGCCCCAGTTTGGAAACACGTCCTGATATTGAATGTGGCCGTGTTTGCCGTAGGGGCCCCAGCCGATCAACGGCGCCGCCGGCGACTCGTCCGCCGGGCGAAAGAGATTGATGTAGATCTCAACGCCGTCGCGGAGTGTGACCGCGAGGTCCCGCTCGATGATCATGCCGTTCTCGACGGTCCGCACATAGCGTGGCGGCGCGCTGCCGAGATCCTCCGGCTTGCTGTGGGGCGCGCGGAATTTGTATTCGAATCCCCGGTTGCTCATGGCAGGTGGTCCTGTGATTTTCTGCGTGCCGGTGCGGTCTCGTGCAACCCCAGCGCCAACAGGCCCGCTGTGACGCACAGGCCCATCATGATCCAGAGGGGCGCGGTCAACCCGGCGGCGTCTGCCGCTTCGCCAGCAAGCGTGGGAGAGAGCACGCCGCCGAATACTTCCCCCGCGCCCATCACCAGGGCGATCGCCGTGGTCATATGAGTGCGGCTGACGGTCTCGGAAGGAACAGTCCCCATGAACAACGGGAAAATCCCGGTGAGGGCCCAGCCGAAGAAGAAGAGGGCGGCGAGAACCCAGACTGAGCCGCCATAGTAGAGGGCGCCCAGCGGCAGGATCACGCCGAGAAACGACGTGAAGATCATGACGGGTTTGCGTCCGACCTTATCGGAGATACCGGACACGACAAAACTTCCGACGGTTGCGGAGATGCCGAGCGATCCCATCAGCCAGCTCATCGTGCCGGGGTCGAATTTTCGCTCCTGCGTCAGGTATAGAGGCATGAACGCCCAGCAGACGACCAGATAGGACACGAGCAGGATGGAGATGAGCACGCAAAGGATCATGTTGCGGTGGCTGAAGATTTCCCGGAGCCGGCTGAGCAGAGGCTCCGCTGCTATCGGAACCGGCGACACGGCCGCGGCGGGTTCGCGGATGAAGAGCCAGATGAGGAGCGCCGAGATCAATCCAGGTACGCCCGCCAGGAAGAAAGCCTTGTGCCAGCCAAAGGCCGTAGCGAACCCGACCAGCAGCACCGGCGCGGCGAACGAACCGAGCAGGTTCGAGCCGAAATTCTGCATGACGCCCATGGCGAGGCCCCGGCGTTGGGGCGAAACCGCGAGTGCGGTCATGGATTGCGAGATGGGCGCGATACCGCCGTCGGCCAATCCCATCAGCAGACGCGCGCCGAGCAGCATCAGGAAAGTAGTAGCGAGGCCGCTTAGAAAGGAACACAGGGAGAAGGCAATCGTTGCGCCGACGAGATACGCCTTGCGCCTCCCGCGACGGTCGGCCGCCATGCCGACGAATAGCGCAGACAGCGCCCAGGCGAAAGAGAGTGCGGAGGCGGTGAGCCCCACCTGCGTGTTCGTCAGGCCCAGGTCGGGCTTGACGAAAGGCATCACGAAATTTAAGGAGTTGCGATCGAAGAACAGGATGCCGAAATTCAGACTCAGCAGGCTGACCAGCAGGATCTGATAGCCGGAATTCGTCGGTGCCGCGCTCCCGGCTGTGCTATCGACCGCTGCCATATTGCCCCGCCTGTATTCTTCGTAGCGCCACGCATCTTGGTCGATGAGTGTACGTCCCGGAATGTTGCTTTTGGAACAAGACTTTCTCAGTTGCGGGAAGAAAGCCCGGCCCGCGCGAACAGATTATGCTGTCGGTTGCCATGAGTCTAAAGATGCCTGAGCCCGATCGCGACGTCCTCGCCCGACGCGCGGAGATTGTTGGCGCACTGGCCGCGATTGTGCCGGGCGAGGGCGTCATCGACGACCGGGATTTGCTGCGCGCATACGAATCCGACGGGCTGACCGCCTATCGGCAAGCGCCGCTCGTCGTCGTGCTGCCCGAGACAACTGATCAGGTCGCACGCATTCTGCGCTGGTGCTGCGCGAACAACGTGAAGATCGTGCCGCGGGGTTCCGGCACTTCGCTGTCGGGCGGTGCGTTGCCACTCGAAGATGCAGTACTTCTCGGGATGTCGCGGTTCAATCGCGTGGTCGAGGTGGATTACGAGAATCGGGTTGCCATAGTGCAACCGGGTGTAACCAACCTCGCGATCACTCAGGCGGTTGAGGGGCGAGGCTTCTACTACGCGCCCGATCCCTCGAGCCAGATCGCCTGCTCAATTGGTGGCAACGTGGCGGAAAACTCCGGCGGCGTGCATTGCCTGAAGTATGGGCTCACGACCAACAATGTTCTCGGCGTTGAACTGGTTTTGATGTCGGGCGAAATCGTGCGTCTTGGCGGCAAGGGTCTCGATAGCGCGGGCTACGATCTGCTCGGCGTCATTGTCGGATCCGAAGGTCTGCTCGGCGTCGTCACCGAAGTCACGGTTCGCATACTGCCCGAGCCGGACACGGCGCGAGCCCTGCTCCTCGGGTTTGAGAATGTCGAGGACGCCAGCCGGTGCGTAGGCGCTGTCATTGCCGCTGGGATCATTCCCGCCGGCATGGAAATGATGGACAAGCTCGCCATTCACGCGGCGGAGAACTTTGTGCGGGCTGGCTACCCGCTTGAGGTCGAGGCTCTGCTGATCGTCGAATTGGATGGCCCGCCGGCCGAGTGCGAGTATCTGATCGAGGCCGTCTGCGCGATCGCGCGGCGCTGTAACGCCTCTACGCTCAGCGTTTCGCAAAGCGAAGCAGAGCGCCTCGCTTTCTGGGCCGGGCGCAAGGCAGCGTTTCCCGCCTGCGGCAGCATCTCACCGGACTACTACTGCATGGACGGCACGATACCGCGCAAGGCAATGCCACAGGTCCTGGCGCGATTACGGGAATTGTCCGAGCACTATGGTTTGCGAGTTGCGAACGTATTCCATGCGGGCGATGGCAATCTCCATCCCCTCATTCTCTACGACGCCAACTCGCCGGGTGAGCTCGAGCGCGCGGAAGAGTTTGGCGCCGACATTCTGCGGCTTTGCGTCAAGGTCGGCGGCGTGCTCACGGGAGAGCATGGCGTTGGCGTGGAGAAGCGCGACCTCATGCCGGAGATGTTCACGCCGATCGACCTCGACCATCAGCAGTCGCTGAAATGCGCGTTTGATCCGGGTCTGCTCCTCAATCCCGGAAAGATGTTTCCGACGCTGCATCGCTGCGCCGAGCTCGGGCGCATGCATGTTCACGCCGGCCGCGTGCCATTTCCTGAGCTGCCAAGATTTTGAGCATGCAAGCGCCGATCCCGCTTCAGCCGCGAGACGTGCGCGATCTTGTCGATGCCATTGGCGGCGCCGCTCAGCACGGAGGGACGTTGCAGGTGCGTGGCGGAGGCTCGAAGGATGGCGTTGGCCGGATCGGTGGCACCACGCACTGTCTCGAACTCACCGGGTACAGCGGTGTGGTCGACTACGCGCCATCGGAACTCGTGATCACTGCACGCGCGGGGACGCTGCTTGCGGATATCGAATCGCTGGTAGCCGCCGAGGGTCAGATGCTCGCATTCGAGCCGATGGACTACGGTCCACTGAGTGGTGCGGCGGCGGGCCACTCGACGCTGGGCGGCGTGCTTGCTGCCAATTCGTCGGGACCGCGACGCATTGCGAGTGGGGCGGCGCGCGATCATTTCCTCGGATTTGAAGCGGTGTCGGGTCGCGGCGAGCTGTTCAAGGCCGGTGGCCGTGTCGTGAAGAATGTCACCGGCTACGATCTGCCGAAATTGATGGCCGGGTCGTGGGGCACACTCGCGGTGCTCACCGAAGTCACGGTGAAAGTGATGCCCCGGCCGCGAACGGCAGTGACTGTTCTGATTGCGGGGCTGTCGGATCAGGCCGCCGCCGCCGCGATGAGCCGCGCCATGGGTTCGACGGCCGAGGTCACCGGTGCGGCTCATTTGCCGGCGCGCCTGGCTCGGCGGATACCGGTGTCGACGCTGGCGTCGGCGGGAATGTCGATGACTGCGCTGCGCGTGGAAGGGTTTGGTCCTTCCGTCGCGGT
This sequence comes from Steroidobacteraceae bacterium, assembly GCA_041486385.1. Classification (GTDB taxonomy): domain Bacteria; phylum Pseudomonadota; class Gammaproteobacteria; order Steroidobacterales; family Steroidobacteraceae; genus JBGPLJ01. The sequence goes on along the minus strand of JBGPLJ010000180.1, from coordinate 2,736 downwards.
GCGCATCGAGGTCTTGAAAGACCTGTTCTCGACATTCGGCGAAATCGTGGTGAGTGACGAGGACAGCACACACACGCTTTGGCGTTTTCTGCGGGACGCGGGTCCGTTCACGAGCGACGATCGGGCGCTGTGGCGAGTCTCCCTGCCGCCGATGAACGGCTGGAAAATCCCGGCAGCGCTCGATGATATCGCCGCGGACTGGTTCTTCGATTGGGCCGGCGGTCTCGTGTGGCTCGCGGTTCCGTGCGGCGACGACGCCATGGCTCCCGTGCTTCACGAGGCGGCTCAGCGCCTGGGCGGCCACGCCACGCTCGTGCGCGCGCCACCGTCGGTGCGAAACATCGTCGGCAGCTTTCCGCCACAAGCCGCTGGCCTCGCCGCGCTCTGTCAGCGGGTCAAGTCGATGTTTGATCCCAACGATGTCCTTAACCCCGGTCGCATGGCGACCGCCAGTCACCCCGCGTGAAGACGTCGTTTACCACTGCGCAGCTCTCCGATCCCGCGATGGCGACGTCGGCAGGCGCGATTCGAAAATGCGTGCACTGCGGATTCTGTCTGGCGACCTGTCCGACCTATGTGCTGCTGGGCGACGAGCTCGACAGTCCGCGGGGGCGCATCTACCTGATGCAAGACATGCTCGAGAACGAGCGTGCGCCTGCGCCCGAAGTCGTGAAGCATATCGACCGTTGTCTCTCCTGCTTATCGTGCATAAGCACCTGCCCGTCGAGCGTCGATTACATGCACCTGGTCGATCATGCCCGCACGTACATCGAAGCGCGATATCGTCGCGGCTTCGTCGATCGCGCGTTTCGGCGTCTGCTCGGCGCGATCCTGCCCCATTCAAATCGATTTCGGATCGCCGTAGTTGCCGCGGCGTTCGGCAGGCCGTTCGTGCCGTTGATCCGACGCGTGAGTGCATTGAAACCGTTGACCGCCATGCTGGCGCTCGCACCGAAGTCGCGCGCGCGGGCCGCGCAAGCGCGCAGCTCGCCCGCTCAAGGCGATAGGCGCGGACGCGTAGCCTTGATGCAGGGCTGTGTCGAGCCGGTCTTGAGTCCGCAGATTCGCGCGGCAGCGGTGCGCCTGTTGAATCGAGCCGGATTCGATATTGTCTTCGCCAAGGGTGAAGGTTGTTGTGGCGCCCTCGTGCAGCACATGGGGCGCCACGAAGATGCATTGGCCTGCGCGCGTCGCAATGTGGACTTGTGGGATCGCGAGATCGACGCCGGGGGCCTCGACGCGATCGTCATCACGGCTTCAGGGTGCGGGACGACCGTCAAGGACTACGCATTTCTCTTGCGCGGCGATCCTGTCTATCGAGACAAGGCCGCCCGGATTTCCTCCCTTGCGCGCGACATCAGTGAGCTTCTCCATGCTGTGCCGGGCTATGCACCGCGCAGCGAGCCGCCCTTCGCGCCGGGCCTCGTGGTCGCGCACCACGCGGCGTGCTCCTTGCAACATGGGCAGAAGATCAAGGACGCTCCCGCGGATCTGCTGCGCGCCGCCGGATTCACCGTCAAGGATGTTCCCGAGGGCCACCTGTGCTGTGGATCGGCCGGCGTCTACAACATTCTGCAATCGGACATCGCGACACGCTTGCGCGATCGGAAGGTGATGAACATCGAGAGTGTCGAGCCCGATATCGTCGCTGCTGGAAATATCGGTTGCATCGCGCAGATCGCCGCGGCAACCCGCAAGCCTGTGGTGCACACGGTTGAGCTCCTCGACTGGGCCGCAGGTGGGCCGACGCCGCCGGCCGTAGCGCGCCTTCGTTCCTAGCCGAGCCCGCGAATCTGTCTCGCGCCGTTCCTTCTGCCGATGTGCGCACCGAAATCCGGCCGGATTTCGGTAACCGCTGCGTCAGGATCGTGGTGATCCCAATAGGGCGGCCGGCCGAATTGCTGTTGCAGGAATGACAGGAACACCTTGACCTTCGGCGAGACGATGCGACGGAAAGGATAGACGCCCCAGATGGCGCGTTCGGGGCCGGTGGATATCGAAGCCTCCCACTCCGGCAGGACGGTGACGAGCTCGCCCTTCTGCAGACAATCGCCAATCAACCAGGTTGGCAGCAGCGCCACTCCCAGGCCGGCCAGCACCGCGTCGAGAATGGCTTCGGAGTTGTTGATGCGCAGCCGGCCGGTCACGGCGACCGCCAGCTTCTCTCCGGTCTTCGGCTTGTGGAAATACCAGTCTCCGGTGGGCTGCAGCGCGAACTCCAGGCATTCGACCGCGACGAGATCCGTCGGTGACTGAATCGGGCGCGCGCTGTTGAGATACGCCGGGATTGCGCAGAGCGCCCGCCGCTGCGGCGCCAGCCGCGTGGCGATGTGCGAGGAGTCCCCGAGCGCACCGATCCGAACCGCGAGATCCGCCCCAACCTCGATCAGGTCGACTGTCTGGTCGGTCAAGGTCGCGTCGACACGGATGTCCGGGTATTGCACCAGGAATTTCGGCAGATGCGAGAGTACGTGGCGCCGGCCGAATGCGGTCGGCACATTGATCCGCAGGAGGCCCCGTGGCTGTTCATTCATGGCCGAAACTGTCAGGCGCGCTTCGTCGATCTCCCGGATGATGTGCACGGCCCGTTTGTAGAGGACGTCGCCTGCTTCGGTCACATGGAGCCGGCGGGTCGAGCGGTGCAGCAGGGCCGCTCCAAGATCGGCTTCCAGAGCGGCAACATAGCGCGACAGCGTCGAGACCTTGGCGCCGCTCTCGGCCGCCGCCTTGGAGAAG